>SKYA01000006.1 GCA_007128135.1 Paracoccaceae bacterium
AATGCAGCCTGGGCCGAGGCGCAGTTCGGCCTGCTGGCCGAGGCGCTGGCCGAGGTTACGGGGGTCTCGATCATCGTGAAGAACGGCACGGGCCGCGCCCGCGTGCTGGAAGGGCTGACCGAGGAGACCGTGCTGGGGCGAGGCACGCTTGACGGCCCGATTCCGGTGCAAATGAACGGCGCGACCTATCTGGCAGACCTGATGGGCGGTCAGAAGACAGGGCTCTTCTTCGACCAGCGCGAGAACCACGCCTTCGCAGCCCGTCTGGCAAAGGGCGCGCGGGTGCTCGATGTGTTTTCCCATGTCGGCGGCTTCGCGCTCGCGGCCCTTGCCGGCGGGGCCGAGCACGCGCTGGCCGTGGATAGTTCCGCCCCGGCGCTGGCGCTGGCCGAGGCAGGTGCGCGCGCGAGCGGGGTGGAGACGAGATTTGACATCCGTCAGGGCGATGCCTTTGCCACGCTGGAATCGCTTGCGCAGGAAGGCAAGAGCTTCGATCTGGTGGTCTGCGACCCGCCCGCCTTTGCCCCCAACAAGGATGCGCTGGCGGCAGGGCTGCGCGCCTATGAGCGCGTGGCGCGACTGGCAGCACCGCTGGTGGCACCCGGTGGCTATCTGGGGCTGTGCTCGTGCTCTCATGCTGCCGACCTGAGCGCCTTTCGTTCCGCGTCGGCGCGCGGGATCGGGCGCGCGGGCCGACGCGGGCAGCTTATTCACACAGGCTTTGCCGGACCGGACCACCCCCAACTGCCACAACTGGCCGAAAGCGGCTATCTGAAGGCCGTGTTCTTCCGCCTCGCACCATGAAGGCAGTTCTCGACGCCTGCGTGCTCTACCCGAACGTGCTGCGCGAGATCCTGTTGGGGGTCGCAGCGCAAAAGGGGTTTGCGCCGCTGTGGTCGGCGCGGATCCTGGGCGAATGGCAACACGCAGCGGCGCGGCTGGGCCCCGAAGGCGCAGCGATCGCCAGCGGTGAGATCGCGCTGCTGCGCGCCGGGTGGCCCGGGGCCGAGATCGCCCCTGACGCTTGCCTCGAGGCGCGGCTCTGGCTGCCTGACCCGGCCGATGCCCATGTCCTCGCCACAGCCATCAGCGCAGGGGCGGAGCTCATCATCACATTAAACCTGCGCGACTTTCCCGCGCGCGCCCTGGTGGCCGAGGGCGTGCGGGCGCAATCTCCTGACGCCTTCCTGATGAGCCTCTGGCTGGAAGACCCGGAGCGCGTCGAGGCCTCGGTCCGGGCGGCCCATGCCCGGACCGAGGTCGCATCACGACGCGCGCAGGACCTGCGCGCGCTGTTGAAACGGGCAAGGCTGCCGCGACTGGGCAAGGCGCTGTCCTGATTTCGGACAGCGATGGGGTCGGATCTTCCTGCCCGCCGAACAGGGGGAGTAGCGGGGCGCTAACTCCGCTTGTTGTCCGGGAATGTTGACGGCTGCTTCTTGTCACGGGCAACGCGCCACTTGAGGATGACGGGCACGGCGCTGACCCGCATGCCTCTCGATCTGATGGCATGCAGGCTGTCGCCATTGCGGAGGTCGTCGCCCTTTGTGGCCTGCTGCCGGTTTCGTGGACACGAAGATAAGATTGTGGCCATGGAATCGGCAGCAGGCCAGGTCAGACGTCTTTCGCCGCCGCTTCCAGTGCCGCGACCCGCGCCTTCAGCGCCTCGTTTTCTTCGCGGGCCTTCTGGGCCATGGCGCGCACGGCATCGAATTCCTCGCGCGTGACAAGGTCGCGATCGGCCAGCCAGCGGTCCATGAGGCTCTTGACGGCGGTCTCGGCCTCGGTCCGCGCGCCCTGCGCCACGCCCATCGCATTGGTCATCAGTTGCGAGACATCGTCAAGGAAACGGTTGCGGGTCTGCATCGGCCTGGCCTTTCGGTATAATGCTTTCCTCCTATATGTGACCGGCACTCTGGAAACTCAAGGTTGACTTCCCCTGCCCGACCGCGCCAGACAGTCGCAACCCCCCTCATCCTGTGCGGTGCGATGACCCCTCTTGCCATTCTCTTCCCCGATCTCAATCCCGAGATCTTCTCCATCGATATCGGCGGCGTCTCCCTTGCGCTGCGCTGGTATGCCCTGGCCTATGTCACGGGCTTCCTTGTCGGGTGGTGGATTGTCTATCGGCTGATGAACCGCCCCGGGCTCTGGCCCGGCGAGACTGCCCCGATGGAGCCTGCCCGCGTGGAGGGTCTGCTCACCCATGTCATAATTGGTGTGATCCTCGGCGGGCGGCTGGGCTATGTGCTGTTTTACCAGCCGGGCTATTACCTGGGCAATCCCGCCGAGATCCTGCGCATCTGGGAAGGCGGCATGTCCTTTCATGGCGGCTTTGCCGGGGTGATCGTCGCCGGGCTGATCTTCTGTCGCCGTCACGCAATCCCGGCGCTGCAGGTGGCCGATGCCATGGCCCTGGTGGCACCCATCGGAATCGGGCTGGGGCGGGTGTCGAATTTCATCAATGCCGAACTCTGGGGACGGCCCACCACGATGCCCTGGGGCGTGGTCTTTCCGGGACCGCAGGCGCAGACCTGCCCCTGGGACTGGGCCGGGCCAGTATGCGCGCGACATCCCACACAGCTTTACGAGGCTGCTCTCGAAGGCGCGCTGCTCTTTGCCGTGCTGGCATGGCTGGTCTGGCGGCGGGGCTGGCTGAAAAGACCGGGCGCCGTGACAGGTGTCTTTGTCGCAGGCTACGGGCTGGGGCGATTCGTGGTCGAGTTCTTCCGCCAACCGGATGCGCAATTCATGACGCCGGACAACCCGCTTGGCCATGTGCTGGCCCTTGGGCCACTGGGGGTGACCATGGGCCAGGTGCTCTCGCTGCCGATGATCCTTGCCGGACTGTTCCTGATCATCCGGCATCGCCGCCAGGCGGCATGAGCGCGCTCAGGGCATCTCTGCTGCGCCAGATCCGGGCGCAGGGACCGATCAGCGTCGCAGACTACATGACCCAGTGCCTGCTGCATCCGAAGCACGGCTATTATGCCACGCGCGACCCGCTGGGCGCAGCGGGCGATTTCACAACGGCCCCCGAGATCAGCCAGATGTTCGGCGAGGTAATCGGGCTTCTGCTGGCACAGGTCTGGCTGGACCAGGGTGCTCCCGCCGGCTTCACACTGGCCGAACTCGGACCCGGTCGCGGCACGTTGATGGCAGACGCGCTGCGCGCCACAGCCCGCGTTCCGGGCTTTCACGCGGCGCTGCGCCTGCATCTGGTCGAGGCGTCGCCCCCCCTGCGCGCGGCGCAGGCCGCACGCCTGGAGGCCTTCGCGCCCATCTGGCATGACAGCGCCGACACGCTGCCCGATCAGCCGCTCCTGCTCATCGCCAACGAGTTTTTCGACGCGCTGCCCATCCGCCAGTTCCTGCGTCAGGGCGCAGGCTGGGCCGAACGGATGATCGGGGCCGAGAGCGACGATCTGGTGCTGGGACTCGCCCCTCCTGCCCCGCTCGCCACCCTTGCCCGTCGGCTGGACGACACGCAGGAAGGCCAGATCGTCGAGACCTGCGCCCCGGCGCAGCCGGTGATCGAGGCCATCCGCCGCCGCATCGTCGCGCATGGCGGTTTCGCCCTGATCGTGGATTATGGCGACTGGCGCAGCCAGGGCGACACGCTGCAGGCTTTGCGCGCGCATCGCCACGACGACCCGCTCGCGCATCCGGGCGAGGCCGATCTTACCGCCCATGTCGATTTCGAGGCGCTCGCCGAAGCCGCACGGCCCCTGCGCGCCACAGAACTGACGCCGCAGGGGGTGCTGCTGGAGCGGCTTGGCATCACGGCCCGCGCCGAGGCACTTGCCCGAAGCCTGAGCGGCTCAGAACTCGAGAGCCATATCGCCGCCCATCGGCGCTTGACGCACCCGGGCGAAATGGGTCACCTGTTCAAAGCACTGGGGCTTTACCCTGCGACGGCCCCGCCCCCGCCTGGATTTGACGCATGACGCTGGAGATCCTGACCGCCGACACACTCTCTCCGCTGCGCCACGGCTTCTTTACCCGGCGCGGAGGCGCCTCGTCGGGGATCTTTGCCGGACTGAACTGCGGTGTCGGCTCCAGCGACCAGAGCGCCACGGTCCGCATGAACCGCGCACGCGTGGCCGAAGCAATGGAGGTCGCACCGCAGGCGCTTGTCACCATCCGCCAGACCCATTCACCCGATGTGGTGACGCTGTCAGGGCCAGCCGAGCCCGGCGCCCCTTGCCCCGAGGGTGACGCGATGGTCACGGCCACGCCCGGCGTCGCACTGGGGATCCTGACCGCCGATTGCCAGCCCGTGCTGTTTGCCGACACCGAGGCGCGGGTGATCGGCGCGGCCCATGCCGGCTGGCGCGGGGCGCTCGACGGGGTGCTGGAGAATACCCTTGACGCCATGGAGCACCTTGGCGCGTCCCGCGCGCGCATCCGTGCCGTGATCGGCCCCTGCATCAGCCAGCGCGCCTATGAGGTCGGACAGGAATTTCTGGAGACCTTTCTCGACGAGGACCCCGCGCATGGACGCTTCTTCATCAACGGCGTCGCGGGAAAATACCAGTTCGACCTGGTCGGGTTCGGCCTTGCGCGGTTGCGCGGGGCCGGAGTTGCCGAGGCGCAGTGGACCGGGCATTGCACCTATGACGACCCGGCCCGCTTCTACTCCTACCGACGTTCGGTCCATGACGGACAGGCCGATTACGGGCGGCTGATCTCGGTCATCCGCCTCTAGGCCCTGCCCTCGCCGCCCGGCCGTCCCGAGCCAGGCGCGAAATGGCCCCGCATTCTCCCCGAACCTGCCCCAGTCACGCCCGAATCCGCCGCCATAGTCGTCTCAAGCAGTCAGAATGCACTGTTCAGCCGGAAGGAAGATGACATGCAGAGCAGGGTGCAGAAGCGCTGGATCACCAACCTGATCCTCGAGGCCGAACGCGACATGCCCGCGCTGCCCTGGACGCGGGCAGCAAAACGGGCGCGGCGGATCGACCATCTCGGAGGGCAGGCGCGGGTCGCCTGTGTCTAAGAGGGTCGGTGTGCCCCCGGGGCACGCCCCCGTGAACAGGAAGCTGGCGCCGTAGCGCCAGCCTGAAATCAGAAAAAAAGCCGCTGTTTGTTGTAAGCGGTGATGGGCGCTCTTTGCAGAGCGCCCTTTTTCTGCTGCGGCGAAACGCCTGTCAGGCGGCCTCGGGGGTAGAGCGCCCCTCCACCAGCTTGCTGCCGTCTTTTGGCTTCGTCTCGATGGCGATCTGGCGCGGCTTGAGCGCCTCGGGCAATTCGCGCGCAAGTTCGATATGCAGCATGCCATCGAGATGGCTTGCGCCCGTCACGCGCACATGGTCGGCCAGATGGAAACGGCGCTCGAAGGCACGCGTGGCGATGCCGCGATGCAGGAAAGTGCGATCACTCTCGTCCTCGGAACTCCGTCCGGCAACGACCAGCGCGTTCTCCTTGACCTCGACACTGAGATCATCAGCCGGGAAGCCGGCAACGGCAATCGAGATGCGATAGGCATTCTCGTCGGTCTTCTCGATATTGTAGGGCGGGTAGCTTGGCGCCTGCAGGTCGGCAGAGAGCACGCGGTCAAGCATGTCGGCCATCCGGTCGAAACCGATCGTGGCACGATAGAGCGGGGCAGGATCAAAACGACGCATCAGCATCCTCCATTTGAAGCGATACAGGTTGAGGCGCCTTCCATTCCGGACAGGCGCGGTCTTGACTGTGACGGGTCCATAGATTGGCCCCCGTCACGGAGTCAGGTGGGAATTGTGCCTGCCGCTGTCAAGACCCGGCGCAGGCCAGAAATACAGCATGAAGATCATCATACAAGATTATGAAAACAAAAGATTTCAAGGACGCAGGAAGCGTGCCCCGCCGCCACTGCTCATCTGGCGCGGGGCATCGGTCTGCGCCAGCGGGGCCTGGATGAAACGGCGGTCAGACGTATCGAGCGCGGTGCGCAACACGTCCAGACGCGGACCCAGCGACACGCCCAGCGACACATCCTGCAAGCTGCCATCCACCTGCCCGCGCCCCATGGCCGAGACCACCGAGACGATATGCGCCCGCCCGTGCGAGAAGGCAAAGACCGGCGCACCGCTCGATCCGAAATCGACCGAACAAGACATCATCAGTACCCCGCTGCGGTCACGCTCGATGACGCGGCAGCGTTCCTGCAACGAGGGCGCATCGGCCCGCCCGCGCCCGTAAGAGACCACACCCACCTGATCGCCGCTGCGCGGCTCGGAATAGACGGCGAAAGGCGTCACGCCGCGCGTACGGATCGGATGGGTCAGTTCCAGCAGCGCCAGATCATGGGCGACATTGTCGATACCCGCACCGCCGGTCGGATTGTAGCGCGGATAGACCACCGAGCGCAGCACCTGCCCTTCGGCGGCTGCCCGTCCGTTTCGCCAGCCCGCGCGAAACACCAGTTCCGAATCGGCAAAGCGCCGTCCGGTATCCTTGTCGAACAGGCAATGCGCGGCCGTCAGCACCAGTTTTTCGGAAATCAGCGCACCGGTGCAGAAACCCTGGCTGCCGATATCGATGCGACCGACAGCCTCCCAGCCCTGCACCTGCAACCCGCTTTCCAGCGACTCGAGCGGCCTGTCCGCACTCTGGCCCAGCGCGG
This sequence comes from Paracoccaceae bacterium, assembly GCA_007128135.1. Taxonomy (GTDB): domain Bacteria; phylum Pseudomonadota; class Alphaproteobacteria; order Rhodobacterales; family Rhodobacteraceae; genus Roseinatronobacter. Next base: position 6,608 of record SKYA01000006.1, read on the forward strand.
CAGAGGCGAGTCCCACAAGAAAGGCAAGGGCAAGCGGCAAGTGCATGGCGATCTCCGGTCGGCTTGCGCTCCGGTTACCGTGCCACTGTGGCAGCATGATGGCCCAAGCATGACCGCACGGGGCAACATCCCGCCAGGATGCGCCCCGTCGGGCACGCGATACGTCACCGGATCATGCGCCTGCGCGCAACTCCGGCAGGTCAGCCTCGATCAATGCGCGCGGAACGGGCCCGCCCGTGGCCCAGTCCAGAAGTTCGACAGTATGCACCACCGGCACCTTCGTGCCCGTCCCGATCTGCATCATGCAGCCAATATTCCCGGCCGCAATCACATCGGGCGTGCGGGCTTCGAGTGTCGCCACCTTGCGCGCCTTGAGTTCCTGCGACAGCGCGGGTTGCATCAGGTTATAGGTCCCTGCCGATCCGCAGCACAGGTGGCTGTCCTTCGGCTCCACCACCTCGAAGCCTGCACGTTTCAGCAGTTCCTTGGGATAGGTCTTGATCTGCTGGCCATGCTGAAGCGAGCAGGCGGCATGATAGGCGACCTTCAGCGCTTTCCTGTCACCCTTCGGCAGGTCGAGTTTCATCAGGATCTCGCTCACATCCATGGCAATCGCAGCCACGGCGCTCGCCTCTTCCGCCAGCGCCTCGGTGCGGAACATGTGCCCGTAATCCTTCACTGTCGTCCCGCAGCCCGAGGTGTTGATGACAACCGCATCCAGCCCCTCGTCCTGCATCTCGCGCCACCAGGCGCGGATATTCCTGGCGGCCGTGGCGTGGCTTTCCCGTGTCTTGCCCATGTGATGGGTGAGCGCGCCGCAACAGCCCTGCCCCTCGGCAATCACAACCTCCGCGCCAAGCCGCCGCAGCAGACGGATGGTCGCGTCATTGATGTCGGTATTCAGCGCCCGCTGCGCACAGCCTGTCATCAGCGCCACGCGCATCTTCTTCTTGCCGATCGGCGCAAAGACCTGGGGGTCATCGTTGCGGCTGACCGGCGGGATGTGCCTGGGCGCCATCTCCAGCATCGCGCGCAGCCGCGCATCCGGCATCAGCCGGGCAAAGGGCCGCCCGATCTTCGCGCCCAGCAGCGCCAGGCGAAAGCGGGTCGGATAGGGCAGGATCTGCGCCAGTGTCCAGCGCAGCACGCGCTCGAAGAGCGGGCGCTTGTAGGTCTGTTCGATATACTCGCGCGCGTGATCGACCAGATGCATATAATGCACCCCCGAGGGGCAGGTGGTCATGCAGGCAAGGCAGGACAGGCAGCGATCGATATGCTTGACCGTCTTCGCATCCGCCGGCCGGCCCTTCTCGAGCATGTCCTTGATCAGATAGATCCGCCCGCGCGGGCTGTCGAGTTCATCCCCGAGCACCTGATAGGTCGGGCAGGTGGCCGTGCAGAAGCCGCAATGCACGCAACTGCGCAACACCTCGTTCGAACGCTGGATGGCAGGGTCCTGCAATTGCTCCGGTGTGAATGTCGTCTGCATCTCGCCTTACCCCATCAGTCCAGGATTGAGCACGCCGCGCGGGTCAAACCGCGCCCGCAGGCCCTGTGCAAGTGCCGCCACGGGTGCGGCCTCGGGCTGGAACACCGGCAGCGCCGCGCGCGTGGCCTCCGAGCCGCGGATCAGCGTTGCATGGCCCCGGAATGCGCCCAGATCGGCGCGCAGGTCGCGCCCCGAGGCGCAGAGCGCCCATATCAGCCCGCCGCCCCAGTCCATGGCCACAGGACAGCCAGCGCGCGCCACCATTTCCGGTGCATCCGAGGGCCGGACCGAGATCCGCCAGACATCCCCCGCCTGCCCGGCAAACGCCTTCACATCGCGGATGCCGCGCCACAGATCGGCGCTCGCCTCGCCGTCCAGCATCTCCCAGGTACCGCCCAACGCGGCGCGAAGCGCGGCGCCCCGGTAAGCGACCTGTTCGGCAAATCCCTCGATACGCAGCGCCACGCGGCCATTCGCGCCCCACGCTGCGCCATTCACCTCATAGGGCGTGCCCAGCGCCTGGCCCATTATCTGCACGGCCTGCTGCGGCGATACCTCGTCGCCAAGCAGCGTGACCTCGGCCGCAGGCACCGGCAGCAGCTTGAAGGAGCATTCCGTCAGCACCCCGAGCGTGCCCCAGGACCCCGCCATCAGCTTGACAAGGTCATAGCCGGTGACATTCTTCATCACGCGCCCGCCATTCTTGATGACCGTGCCGGTGCCATCGACAAGTCGCACCCCGATCAGGCTGTCCCGGCACGCCCCCGCCTGAACCCGGCGCGGCCCCGAGGCATTGCTGGCCACCATGCCGCCGACGGTCGGTATGCCGCTGCTTCCCAGAAGCGCGCGCATGTCCATCGGCTCGAACGGCAGGCGCTGCCCCTCGGCGTGCAGCGCGGCCTCCAGATCCGCCAGCGGCGTGCCCGCACGCACCACAACCGTCAACGCCCCCGGCTCATAAAGCGTGATCCCCGACAGCCCTCCGGTCTCGAGCAAGTCACCGATCCCGGGCCGCCCCAGTGCTCGCGTGCCGCCCCCGCGCACGACCAGCGGCCCGCGCGCCGCGCGCACCATCTCGGAGAGTTCGTCCTCACTCGCAGGCCGCATGGCGCGCTCCTTCTCCTGCGCCCCGCAGGGCCGTTTTCTTGCCGGAAATATTCAAAAAGGACGCCGCTTCGCGGCGTAACACCCGCTCAGGCCGCCCGCCGGGCAGCACTCGCCGCCAGCGGAAAGACCTTGGCCGGGTTGAGCAGCCAGCGCGGGTCGAACACATCCTTGATGCGCATCTGCGCCTCCAGATCCTCGGGCGCGAACTGGACGCTCATCAGGTCGCGCTTCTCGATCCCCACACCATGCTCGCCGGTCAGGCATCCGCCCGCCTCGACGCAGAGCTTCAGGATCTCGGCGCCCAGAGCCTCGCAACGCTCCAGATCGCCGGGCTTGTTTGCGTCGAACAGGATCAGCGGATGCATGTTGCCATCGCCGGCATGAAACACATTTGCCACATCGAGCCCGAATTCCGTCGACATCTCGCCAATCCGCCGCAACACGAAGGGCAGCGACGAGACCGGGATCGTGCCGTCGAGGCACATGTAGTCGTTGATCTGACCCATGGCACCAAATGCGGATTTGCGCCCCAGCCAGATCTTCTTGCTTTCCTCTTCCGACTGGCTCTCGCGCAGCTCGACCGGGTTATGGCGGCGCGCGATCTGCATGATCAGCCCCAGTTGCTCATCAATCTCGGCCTCAGACCCCTCGACCTCGACAATCAGCAGCGCCTCGCAATCCGGATAGCCCGCCTTGGCGAAATCCTCGCAGGCGCGGATGCAGGGACGGTCCATGAACTCGATGGCAACCGGCAGGACGCCCGCCTTGATGATGTCGGACACGCAGGCACCCGCCACCTCGTTGCTGTCAAAGCCAATAAGCACGGGCCGCGCCCCCTCGGGCTTGGGCAGGATGCGCAACGTGGCCTCGGTCACCACGCCAAGCTGGCCCTCCGACCCGCAGACCAGCCCCATCAGGTCATAGCCGGCCGCATCCAGATGCGCGCCGCCCAGTTCGACCACCGTACCATCCATCAGCACCATGGTTACGCCCAGCAGGTTGTTCGTCGTCACCCCGTATTTCAGGCAATGCGCACCACCCGAATTCATCGCGATATTGCCTGCAATCGCGCAGGCAAGCTGGCTCGAGGGGTCGGGCGCATAGAAGAACCCGTCACCTTCGACCTCGCCCGTGACCGCCAGATTGGTAATCCCGGTCTGCACGCGGATATAGCGATCGGGATAATTCACCTCCAGCACCTCACGCAGCCGCGCCACGCCGAGGATGATGGAATCCTCCGTAGGCAATGCGCCGCCCGCCAGCGAGGTGCCCGAGCCACGCGGCACGACCGGCACGCCTTCCTCATGGCAGATTCGCAGGATCGCCGCCACCTCTCCGGTCGAGGCGGGCAGCGCCACTGCCATCGGCACGCAGCGATAGGCCGTCAGGGCGTCGCATTCATAGGCGCGGCGCTCGGCCTCGTCGCTGATCAGCGCCTCGCCGGGCAGGATAGTGGCCAGCCGCGCCAGCACCCGGTTACGCTTGGCCAGAATGGCCGGATTGGGGACAGGCATCTCCATCGGTTTCTCCTCCCGATCGCATTGGTAAATTAATATTACCAATTCTGGAGTCTGGCAAGGAAAACTTCAACCCGATAGCGCGCGCAGGGCCAGTTTGGCCGCAATCACCCACATCACACAGCCAATCAGTGCCTCGAAGGCAGCCCACGCGCGCGGATTGGCAAAGACCGGTCGCAAGAGGCGCGCGCCATAGCCCAGCCCCGTAAAGAAGACGACCGAGGCCAGCATTGCCCCCGCCCCGAACCCCCAGTGCCAGGGCGCATACTGGACCGACAGCGCCCCCAGCAGGGCGACCGTGTCCAGCCAGACATGCGGATTGAGCCAGGTGAAGGCCAATGTGATCACGACCACCCGTCGCAAGGGAACAGAGGCGCCTTCCAGCGGTCGCAGGGCAGCCCCCCCGCGCCATGCCGCCCGAAAGCGTAATGCGCCATATGCAGCCAGGAACATCACCCCGCCCCAGAGCATCAGCGGCTGAAACCACGGCGCGCCTGCCGCGATCGCCTGCGCCCCTGCAACGCCCAAGCCCACCAGCAGCGCATCCGAGAGCGCGCAGATCAGGACCACCACGCCCAGATGTTCGCGCCGCAACCCCTGGCGCAGGACAAAGGCATTCTGCGCCCCGATTGCCGCGATCAATCCAAGCCCGGAGAGAAACCCGGCCAATGCTGCAGCACCCATCCGCACCCCCGATCCGAAGACTGCGCCCTGATGACAAGCCCGATGCGTGAGGTCAAGCTTGGCATCAGCGCAGGCGCCATGGCAATGCCGCCCGCAGGGGGGTCAATCCCCCCAAGGGCGGCACGCCCTCACTCGGCGGCCATCGAGGCCGGATCGACCAGCGCGACGATATCCATCATGATCCGGTTGAGCTGGAAATCCTTGGGCGTATAGACCTGCGCGACGCCCATCTCGCGCAGCCGCAGCGCGTCCGGCTCGGGGATGATCCCGCCCACGATCACCGGCACATGCCCAAGCCCTTCGGTGCGCATCAGCCGCATGAGTTCCTCCATCAGCGGCATATGGCTGCCCGAGAGGATCGACAGCCCCACGACATGGGCGTCCTCCTCGCGCACGGCCGCGACGATCTCGGCAGGGGTCAGCCGAATGCCCTCATAGGATATGTCCATGCCGCAATCCCGCGCGCGCGCCGCAATCTGCTCGGCACCATTGGAATGCCCGTCCAGCCCCGGCTTGCCGACCACGAATTTCAGTCGCCGCCCCAGTCTGGTGCTCACGGCATCGACCGCCTCGCGCACCTCTTCCAGACCCTCGGTCCGGTTCGAGGGCGCGCGGGCGACACCCGTGGGGCCGCGATAGAGCCCGAAAGCTGCGCGCACGGTCTCGCCCCACTCGCCTGTCGTGGCACCGGCCTTCGCGGCGGCGATCGAGGCCGGCATCACGTTCACCCCTGCCCGTGCGGCTTCGCGAAGATCGGCCAACGCGGCCCTGACCGCCGCCTCGTCGCGCGCGGCGCGCCACGCCTCTAGCCGCGCGACCTGGTCGGCCTCCGCCTCGGGGTCGCAGACCATGATCGTATCCTCGCCCGTGGTCAGGGGCGAAGGCTCGGTCGTGGTGAACCTGTTGACCCCGATCACGACCGTCTCGCCCGACTCGATGCCCGAAATCCGCTCGGCATTGGCCTCGACAAGGCGCGATTTCATGTAATCAATGGCCTTGACCGCGCCACCCATGGTATCGATCCGTGCCAGTTCCTCGCGCGCGCCCAGCATCAGTTCCGCCACCTTGCGGTCCACCGCCGGGTTGTTGTCGAACAGGTCGTCAAATTCCAGCAGGTCGGTCTCATAGGCCAGAACCTGTTGCAGGCGCAGCGACCATTGCTGGTCCCAGGGGCGCGGCAGCCCCAGAGCCTCGTTCCAGGCCGGAAGTTGCAGCGCGCGGCAGCGCGCTTTCTTCGAGAGAGTCACTGCAAGGGCCTCGATCAGGATTCGATAGACGTTGTTCTCGGGCTGCTGCTCGGTCAGGCCAAGGCTGTTGACCTGCACGCCATAGCGGAAGCGGCGGTATTTCGCATCCTGGATCCCGTAACGCTCGCGGCAGATCTCGTCCCACAGATCGACAAAGGCGCGCATCTTGCACATCTCGGTGACAAAGCGGATACCGGCATTCACGAAGAACGAGATCCGCCCCACCATCTGCGGGAAATGTTCCGCCGGCACCTTGGTTTTCAGATCATCCAGCACCGCGCAGGCTGTCGCCAGCGCGAAGGCCAGTTCCTGCTGCGGCGTGGCACCGGCTTCCTGCAAATGATAGGAACAGACATTCATCGGGTTCCATTTGGGCAGGTATTCGCGCGTATAGGCCGCGACATCGGTAATCATGCGCAAGGACGGTTCGGGCGGGCAGATATAGGTGCCGCGTGACAGATATTCCTTGATGAGGTCATTCTGCACGGTGCCGTTGAGATTCGAGACATCCGCCCCCTGCTCTTCGGCGATGGCGATATAGAGTGCCAGCAGCCACGGCGCGGTGGCGTTGATCGTCATCGAGGTGTTCATGCGCTCGAGCGGGATCTGGTCGAACAGCATCCGCATGTCGCCAAGATGACAGATCGGGACTCCCACCTTCCCCACTTCGCCGCGCGCAAGCTCGTGGTCGCTGTCATAGCCGGTCTGGGTCGGCAGGTCGAAAGCCACCGATAGCCCTGTCTGCCCCTTGGAGAGGTTGTTGCGGTAGAGTTCATTCGACGCATGCGCGGTCGAATGCCCGGCATAGGTACGAAACAGCCAGGGCTTGTCCCTGTCAGGCGCTTCGGGTGCGGGTCGGGTGTCACTCATGAGAGCCTCCGGGAAGCAAGGGCACAGGAGCGCGGGCAGATGCCCGCGAAATATTCTTGCGTGGGACACTGCTCAAGACGCAAGATCATGTCAAGCCGAAAACGCTGCATCGCAGCAAGACCCGAGCCGGATGCCGCATGACCCGCTCACCATCGGCGCCAGACCCGTGACCCGGATGCACCGGATGCGGAACGGGACCGTGCCATCGCGCGGTTCACAGGTTGCGCGTTGCGCGCCTATTTCACCCTGCGCGCCTTGATCAGGGCGGCAGCCCTGTCCTTGAGATGGGTCAGGTAGAGCGCATCGAATTGCGACAGCAGATACTCATCATCATTGGCCGGTTTCAGGTGATGCTCGATCGCGGGGTCATACATGGCGAATATCCATGCCAGAACATCCTGATCGCGCACCTTGCGATAGGCATTGCGGTCCCAGCGCGCGCGCAGTGGCACACCGACCGAGTCGAAATAGGCGAGTGTTTCCTCAAGCCGGAAGAAACTCTTCATCGCGTATTCGACATCGGCACCATAGCGATTGCGGATATTCAGGGTGCCGCCGACACTGTTGACATAGCTCATCGAGCGGCAGCGTGGCGCGATCTGTCCGCGCGCCATGTTGCTGTCCTTGCGGCGACGCAACATGGCAATGTCCTGATCGATCCGCCCCAGCAACTGGCGGCCATGGATGGCGGACCCTTCCGAGAAGACCAGAACCTCCGCCTGCGCGTAATGCTGCATCTGTTCGCGCAGGCTGAGCGTCTCGGGATAGATGATGCGCACGCCAAGGTCGCGCAGGCAACTGACCAGATAGCGCTCGGCCGCATGATAGCCCTGCTTGTGCTCCAGACCCGCGCGGGTCACGAAGGTCACCCCGCTGCGCGGCTGATCAGGCAGATTGCCGGCGATGCGCGCCTCCAGAAGCTCCAGATAGGCGGCATGGGTGGGTGGCCCGTCCAGATGCTCGCCCTGCGCCGCCACATGCACTTCGCGAAAGAGCGTCGGACGCTCGACAAAGCGCAACCGGTCCAGCGGTATGTTGAGCCACTCCATCACAGTTTGGAACATCGGCGAAGGCGCAGGGCGCGTGTCGCCGCTCAGTCGTGTAAACACGATCGGCCATTGAGGAAGCGCGGCCAGCGCCTGCGGCAGACGCGGCACTGTCTCGGCAACCAGATGCCCGAAATGGTTTTCATAGACCGAGGCGAAGATGACCGGCTCATCCACGATCTCGAGCTTGCCGCTCTCCAGACGTGGCGGGGTGCAGACAGGCCTGCCCCGGCGATAGAGGCGTGCATGGGTCTGCTGGCGGAAATCGGGCCAGAGCACGCCGGGCCGGTTGCGGTTGCGCGCAGGCCCCATGACGAGGTTCCTGAACACCATCAGCGGCGGCAGCGGCGGTTCGGCAGCGGCGTCTGTGCCGGGGTCAGCGGAGGTCACGCGAGGCTGCGCCGGGTCAACATGCACTTGCACTCATCTCGCATTTCGAAACACCATGCGCGGACCGTAACGCAGTCCCTGTCAGCGTGCAAGCGGGGCGCGGGACAACATCTGGGTGCTGCGTGAACATATAATGAACATTGTCTTGACGCTGCCGATTTTGCCTTTACCTCTGACCGCATGGAAAACCCGGTCCTTGTCTGGTTCAAGCGCGATCTGCGCCTTGCCGATCACCCGGCGCTCGCCGCCTCGGGACCGGTCGTGCTGCCCGTCTACATCATCGAGCCGGAGTACTGGCGCCAGCCCGACACCTCTGCGCGGCAGTGGGAATTCACCCGCGAGGCGCTCGTCAGCCTGCGCGCGGCGCTGGCCGCGCGCGGCCAGCCACTGGTCATCCGGCAGGGCGACGCTGTCAGCGAACTCGCCCGCCTGTGCACGCGCTACCGTATCACGCGAATCACAAGCCACGAAGAGACCGGCAATGGCTGGACCTATGCCCGCGACCGTCGCGTGGCGGCATGGGCACGCGCGCATGGCATCGACTGGCAGGAATTGCCGCAATGCGCCGTGGTGCGGCGGCTGAAAAGCCGCGATGGCTGGCAGCGGGCGCGCAACCGCTTCATCCGCGCAGGCATGGCGCCCGAGGTCACCGCGCTTGCACCGGTCTGCACAGTCGAGGACACGCACCTGCCCGGCGCACGCGCGCTCGGCCTTGCCCCCGACCCCTGCCCACATCGCCAGACCGGCAGTCACAAGACCGCCCGTATCACGCTGGAGGGTTTCCTTGCGCGACGGGTCGAGGGCTACCGGCACGGCATGTCCTCTCCGCTGAGCGCCGAGCGCGCCTGTTCGCGACTGTCACCTTATATTGCGCTCGGACTTCTGTCGGTGCGCGAGGTCGAGCTTGCGCGCCAGCACAGCCGCCACGCGCGGACCGACCTCGCCACGCCGCTGAACAGCTTTGCCAAGCGCCTTGCCTGGCGCGACCACTTCATCCAGAAGCTCGAGGACGAGCCGGACCTCGAACACCGCTGCCTGCATCCCGCGCATGAGCGGCTGCGCGAGAGCGACGCCGCTCGCCTCGGCGCCTGGGTCAATGGCGAGACCGGCCTTCCCTTCGTCGATGCCTGCATGCGCTACCTTCGGGCAACCGGCTGGCTGAATTTCCGCATGCGCGCGATGCTGATGTCCTTTGCAAGCTACCATCTCTGGCTTGACTGGCGGGTGACAGGCGCGCATCTGGCGCGCCGGTTCACCGATTATGAACCCGGCATCCACTGGAGCCAGTGCCAGATGCAGTCGGGCACCACCGGCATCAACACGCTGCGCATCTACAACCCGGTCAAGCAGGGCCTCGATCAGGACCCCGAGGGCCGTTTCATCCGCGCCTGGCTGCCCGAGTTGCGCGATCTTCCCCTGCGCCACCTCCACACGCCCTGGACAGCGCCCAGCCCGCCCCCGCGTTACCCCGCCCCGGTTGTCGACCCCTTGGAGGCCGGGCGCCGGGCGCGCGAGGTCATGTGGGGCGTGCGCGCGCAGCCGGGCTTTCACGACACGGCAGCACGGATCGCACGAAAACACGCCTCGCGCGCCCGCGACAGCCATCGCGGGAGCGCCGCCGCGATGCGCGCAAGGCGTCGCGACACGGGCGATCCGGCGCAGTTGAGCCTGGACTTCTGAACAATGCCCGGAGCGGGCAGGCCATGCGTATGGCACAAGGCCACCCCGCGACAGGACAGAGGATAACCGGCCCCGAATTTCGCAGCATCGCCCCTGAAAAAAGGCCTGCAGTGCCTTGTTTCGAAAATACCTGGTGCCGCTGAAGGGACTCGAACCCCCGACCCCATCATTACGAATGACGTGCTCTACCAGCTGAGCTACAGCGGCCCCGGTGCGCGGTCTTTAGCAAAGGATGGACAGTGCCGCCAGACCCCTCAGGCAGTTTTTTCCGAGGGTGGTCCGCTTTCTTCTTCGGGCTCCGAGACCTCGCCCTCGACCACGTCTTCATGCGTTTCGGCCGGTTTCGGCAGGCTGCCCACGATCAGCGGCAACAGTTCGGTCTGGGTGGCCGAGGGGCCTGCGCTGTCGGGCGCATCCCGCCATGCAAGCGTGTCGAAGGCACCACAATTCTCACAGATCGCCTGCCAGGTTGCGTGGACATGCTGGCATTTCTCGCAGACCCATTGCGGGCCGCGCCGTGCGGTCAGTGCCTTGGCCAACCAGCCGCGCACCACTGCATCATCCGCGCCCTCGCCGCGCTCGATGGCGGCCATGATGGTCAGTGCGCGCACCGTTGGCGCGCTCTCGTAGAGGTCGCCCAAGGCGCGGCGCGCGGCCGGGAAATCCTCGGCGGCAATCAGCAATTCGGCCTTGAGAAGGCGCGTCTCGGCATCGTCCGGGCGCATTCTGAGCAACTTGCTGAATCGCGCCAGCCGCTGCGGCGGAGTCTCGTCCTTTTCGATGGATGCGAAGGCGGCGGCGAGTTCGGGATGGGGCTGCACCTTCCAGGCCTTCTTGATGGCCCTGGCGGCGTAGCTGCCCTTGCCCTGCGCCACAAGCGCTTGTGCCGCAGCGACGGCCGCTGGGACAAGATCGGGCGAGAGGCGATTGGCCTCGATCGCAGCCTCGCGGCCGCGCGCCAGATCCCCAGCGGCGGCCAGTGCATCGGCCTGTTGCAGCGCCAGTATGGCATCACGCCTGCGCCAGATGTCGCGCGGCAGCTTGCCCGAGGATTTCTTGACCAGAAGCGTCTTGCGTGCGCCGTCCCAGTCCTCGGCCTCGGTCTGCAGACCCAGCAGCATGTTCTGTGTCGGTTCATGGGCAGGCTGCATATCCAGCGCCTTGGCCGCGAGCGCTCGCGCCTTGTCCTTGTCGCCCGCCTCGAGTTTGCTGCGCATCAGGCCCTGCACCCCGACAAAACGGCTGCGATTGTCCGAAAGCAGTGCCTTGTAATGCTCGATGGCCAGATCGGTATTGCCTTTCATCTCGGCCGACTGGGCAATCAGCAGCGAAGTCATCACGGGACGGTTGAGCAGCTTGTGCGCCTTCTCGGCCTTGGCGATGGCGGTCTTGCCGTCGCCCTCGGCCTGCGCGATCAGCGCATAGAGAAGCGCATCCAGCCCCCGCTTCTCGCGGTTGCGCGTCAGGAAACGCCGGATCGCGGTCTCGTCGCCATTCATGAAGCGAAGGACCGACACAGCCAGCCCGAACAGCTTGAGAACCAGCCAGAGGGCGAGCAGGACCACGACGAGTGCAATGATCGCCTGCATCGGGCCAAGCTCGAACTCCATATCAAAGATGCGCAGGCCCACGGTCTGGCCACTGTCCAGCACCATCCCGGCGCCCCAGGCAAGCGCTATGACTGTGGCCACGAAGAGCAGGATCTTGGTCAGTGTCCAGAACATCGAAAATATCCTACTCTGTCGTGATCTTGGCAATCAGTTCGGGAAGCGCCAACTCGGCGGCAAGCCGCGCCTCTGCCTCTGCAATCCAACCGCCAAGTCCATCCGTCGCGGAGTCTGGCAAGGCGGCAAGCTCATCCAGCGCTGCGCGCAGATCGGCTGTTTCCACTGCGGCGGCAGCGCGCGAGAGAACGGCGTCCGGGTCGTCGCCGTCACGCGGGACTGTCGAGCGCGCGCCCAACTGGGCACGGAAGAAATTCCCCAGCCGGTCGGCCGTGCTTTCGGTGGGTGCCGTCTGAAGAACGTCGCGCAGCGCCGCGCGCGCAGCGGCAGGAAAGCTCTCCTGCAGCATCTCGAGCGTCGGGATGCCCGAAGACGCACCGGCGGCAAGCACCTCGGGCACGATCACCCCGGCCTCGCGCAACTGCGTCACGGCCTGGGAATAGGGCGCGCCGGTCACAAGCGCCGCGCGCAGCGTCTCGAGCCCTGCCCGTGCAAGGGCCATGTCCGCTGCTGCTTCGGCCACGGCGATACGCCGTTCAGCGAGGTCGCGCAATTCCACCATCTCGTCACCGAGCGCGGCCATACGGGACGCGCTGGCGGACAGGGCGTCGCGCAGGGCCGCAAGTTCGCGCTCCTGCGTGGCAAGCGCCTCCTCGCCCTGCGCGGCAAGCTGGGCAAGTTGCGCCTCGATCGGGGCCAGATCGGTCGCGTCGACCGAACCTATTGCGATGCGGAGTGCCGCAAGCTCGGACTCGATCTCAGCCAGGTTGATCTCGGGCGCAGGTGCGTCCTGATCGCGCAGGGCCGCGATTTCTGCCTCTAGCGGGGCCAGATCGGGTGCCGGTGGCAGGGCCGCAATCTCTGCGCGCAGGCTGGCCAGATCGGCGGACAGCGCCGCTGTCGGGTCCGCTTCGTCGCGCTCTTGCGGCAACAGGTAATGCGCGCCAAACCCGATCCCTCCGGCAACGACCCCGCCGATGAGCATCGGAAAGAACCCGGTCGAAGACCTGGCTGGCGGCGACTGGGGCGCAGAAGGGCTGCCTGGACGGGTAGACTCTGCCCCGGTTTTGCTGGCAGGGGACGCGTCCGCAGACGCCGGGTCAAGCGCCGCGACGGGCGCTTGCTGTTCTGCCTCGCTTTCCTCTGCCGGGCCGGGCAGACCGGAGCCGGATGCCGCACCGACATCAGGTGCAGCCCCGGTCGGCGCGTCGCCTTCGTTGTCCGCCGCAGCGTCGGGGAGCGTCTCGTGCGGTGCCCCATCGCCCTTCGCCTCGGGCGAGTCCGCCGCGGGCGGCGTGTCCGAACCCGGCAACTCCTCAGGAGAGTCGGGATGTGAACCCTCTTCCAGGCCATCGGCCTGTGGCGCCCCGGCAGCCGGCGGAAACCCAGCACTTGCGGTCGCATCGGTTTCAGCCGAGGCAGGCATCGCCGGATCAGACTTCGGCTCCGGGATCACGTTTTCGGTTGTCACATGGTCGGGATCTGGCGCCGCGATGGCGCCATCGGCCACGGCGGCTGCAAGGGTGTCATCTCCTGCCGCTGCACGCGACTCATCGTCATGCCGCTCGGGCGCCTCCGTGTTCCCGGAGGGGTCCGGGGCAACATCGGAACTGCCGGACTTCGCCTCTCGCCTCTGGCGCTCGGTGTTCCCTGCGGGAGCCGCGGTCTGCTTCAGGCTGCCGGACGCTTTCGTCTCGGGCGCCCCGACCTCTTGTTCTGCCGACCCGGTCGCTTCTGGCTTTGACGCTGAGCGCCCGCCGCCTGCGCGGCTTTTCCTGGTCGTCTTTCGCACCAAAGCTTGACCCTCACTCCCGGCGCCGCACTGCAGCGGCATTACTTCAGTCACCATATCGCGGCTTTTCCGCAGGCTCAAGCGCCGCTTGCACGCGACCCAGTGCCGCGATCATGGCCGGGCCATCGGGGCGTGCCGCACAATGCTGACTGGCCCATGGCACAACCTGGGCGGCAGCCTGCGCGGCGGAACTTATCGCCAGCAGATGCAGGCGGGTGGACGGCGCGGTGCAGCCCTCCATCGCAGCGACCAGCAGCCGGGCCGAGCGCGGCGAGAAGACCGGCAGCACCACATCGCCCCCCTTCCCCAGCCGCGCACGCGCCGCGTCGGTCAGGGGCTGCGCGACCTGCTCATAGACCACGCAGGCCTCGGCCTGCAGCCCGGCCGCGCGCAATTCGGCCGCGATGTCCATCGCGGCATGGTCACCTCGCAGATGCAGCACCGGTTCCTCGGGCAAGGCCGCCAGCAGCGCCGCCCGCAGGGATTGCGCATCGCCGGCCGCAACATGGACCTTTCCGAACCCTGCCGCCTGCGCGGCCTGAGCCGTTCGCGGGCCGACGCACCAGATCGGCCTGTCGCGCAGGGGCTTTGCCGCGACCAGTGCAGCAATGGCATGCTGCGACGTGGCCACGAGAGTCTGCGCGGCGCTCAAGACCTCCTCGGAGGGCGGCGCCGGCACGATCCGCAGCAGTGGCGCAACCAGCACCTCGCCGCGCCACCCCGCTGCGCGTGCAGCCTGCGCAAAGCGCAGGCTGTCGGCCTCGGGGCGCGTCAGGAACAGGCATGGCAGCATGGGCCGCTCCGGTTGGCAGCAGCGCGGGATTGTGCGCCCCGCCGCGCAGTGGTAGCTGGAAACGGCCTGCCTTGGCAACCGGAGTCCCGATGCGCCCGCCCTTCTCAGCCCCACTCACTGTGCTCGGAATCGAGAGCAGCTGCGACGACACGGCGGCTGCGGTCCTGCGCCATGCGCCGGGCGAGGCGCCCGAAATCCTTGCATCGGTCGTCCTGGGCCAGCAGGACCTGCACGCGGCCTTTGGCGGCGTGGTCCCCGAAATCGCCGCGCGCGCCCATGCCGAGAAACTCGACCACGCCGTGGAAGCGGCGCTGGCACAGGCCGGGATCGGGCTAGACGGACTCGATGCGCTGGCCGTCACCTCCGGACCGGGGCTGATTGGCGGGGTGCTGTCGGGGGTGATGCTGGCAAGGGGGATCGCGGCGGCCACTGGCCTGCCACTCATCGGTGTGAACCATCTTGCAGGCCATGCGCTGACCCCGCGCCTGACCGATGGCGTGACCTTCCCCTATCTGATGCTGCTGGTCTCGGGCGGACATTGCCAGTTCCTGCTGGTCCGGGGTGCCGAGCATTTCACGCGACTGGGCGGCACGATCGACGATGCGCCGGGGGAAGCCTTCGACAAGGTCGCGAAATTGCTGGGCCTGCCGCAACCGGGCGGGCCTGCGGTCGAGGCCGAGGCGCATGCAGGCGACCCGACCCGCTTCGCCCTGCCCCGCCCGCTTGCTGACCGGCCTGGCTGCGACATGTCGTTTTCGGGGCTGAAGACGGCTGTGCTGCGCGCGCGTGACCAGCTTGTGGCGCTGCATGGCGGGTTGCGACGCGCCGACCGCGCCGATCTCTGCGCCTCGTTCCAGATGGCAGTGGCGGATCTGCTCGCGATCAAGTCCGCGCGGGCGCTGGATATCTACCTTGTCCAGACTCCTGCCGCGCCGGTATTCGCGGTTGCCGGAGGTGTGGCCGCGAATGCCACGCTGCGCGCACGGCTGGAAGACGTGGCGCGCGGCGCGGGCGCGAGCTTCCTTGCGCCGCCGCTGGCGCTGTGCACCGACAATGCCGCGATGATCGCATGGGCCGGAATCGAACGGCTGCG
Organism: Paracoccaceae bacterium; assembly: GCA_007128135.1. Taxonomy (GTDB): domain Bacteria; phylum Pseudomonadota; class Alphaproteobacteria; order Rhodobacterales; family Rhodobacteraceae; genus Roseinatronobacter. The sequence goes on from SKYA01000006.1 coordinate 22,040, forward strand.
CGCTGGAGTGCCAGCAGGCAGCGATCTTGTCGCGCGCCCGCGCTGGCCACTTGACACACAGGCCGCCCCCTTGCTGGGCGCCGGAAAGAAGGGAGCCAAGGCATGAGGGCTTGCAAAGCGAGGCCGCAGGGCTCCTTTCGAGCCGGGAGACCGGGGTTGACCGGTATTCCGGCGCTGTCTGTCGTTTCCCTTTTCAGGGGCCGCGCCCCTGCGGGGCGCGGCAAGGCGAGACGCAGGCGACCGGACCCTGTCGCAGCCACTGCACACCACCGCCATCCTGGCCCGAACAGACCCGGGCAGAGCGCGAGGCCGGAGGCATTGATCCCGGCCCGGCGCGATCCGGCAGCGTTTTCGAGGGCCGCGCCCCTGCGGGGCGCGGCATGGAGGCCAGGCCAATGAGTGTCGCCATCCTCGGTGCAGGCGCCTTTGGCACGGCGCTTGCCTGTGCCTTCGGCGAGGCCACGCTCTGGTGCCGCGACACCGCGCAGGCCGAAGCGCTTGAGCGCGCACGCGAGAACCGTGCGAGACTACCGGGGGTGGCACTCCCCGAAGGCGTGCGCGTGACCTCGGATATCGCCGAGGTGACGGCGGGGACGGTGCTGGTCGCCATACCGATGCAGGCCACGCATGGCTTCCTCAGGGCGCATGCAGGGCATCTTTCCGCGCGGGTCCTGGTCGCGTGCTCAAAGGGCATCGATCTTGAGCAGTTGACCGGCCCGGTGGGCGTGATCCGCGCGGCGCTGCCGGACACACGCGCGGCGCTGCTGACAGGCCCGAGCTTTGCCGACGACATTGCCCGCGGCCTGCCCACGGCATTGACGCTTGCCTGCGAGGACGAGGCTCTCGGTCGTGATTTGCAGCAACAGCTCGCGACCCCGAATCTGCGGCTCTACCGCAATACCGATGTGATCGGGGCCGAACTCGGTGGCGCCCTGAAGAATGTGATCGCGATCGCGGCGGGCATGGTGCTCGGGGCGGGCCTTGGCGATTCGGCGCGCGCGGCACTCATGGCGCGCGGCTATGCCGAGATGCAGCGGCTGGCGCTCGATCTCGGCGCCCAGCCCGAGACACTGGTCGGGCTTTCGGGGCTCGGGGACCTGATCCTGACCTGCGGCTCGGAGAAATCGCGCAATTTCCGCTACGGGCTGGCGCTGGGTCGGGGCGAGAGCTTTGATCCCGGCACCACGGTCGAAGGCGCGGCCACTGCGCGGGCGGTGGCGCGGCTGGCGCTCGCGCGCGGGATCGACATGCCCATCACGCGCATGGTCGCCGCCCTGATCGAAGGATATCTGACACTGGGCGAGGCGCGCGATGCGCTGCTCGCCCGTCCGCTGACCGAGGAATAGGAGAGACCATGCCCCTCTACATGCTTCTCTGCACCGACAGGCAAGGTGCGCTCGATATCCGCAAGGCCAATCGTGCGGCCCATCTAGACTATGTCGCCGAGACCGGCTGCGTGGTGCTTGCGGGGCCAGTGCTGGACGAGGCTGGCGAGATGGCGGGCTCACTGATCATTCTCGACCTGCCCGATATCGAGGCAGTGCGCGCCTGGGGCGCGCAGGACCCCTATGCGCAGGCCGGGCTCTTCGAGAGCGTGCGCGCGCAGGAATGGAAACGGGTGATCGGCTGATGCGCTTCTGGCTGATGAAATCCGAACCCGAGGTGTTTTCCTGGACGGATCTGGTCGCCAGGGGAGAGACAGGCGAAGAATGGGACGGGGTGCGCAACTATCAGGCGCGCAACTACATGCGCGAGATGAAGCTGGGCGACCGCGCGTTTTTCTATCACAGCCAGAGCGACAAGGCGGTGGTCGGGATCTGCGAGGTGATCGCCGCGGCGCACCCCGACAGCACCACCGATGACCCCCGCTGGGACTGCGTGGATGTGCGCGCGCGGCAGGCTTTCGAGACCCCGGTGACGCTGGCGATGGTCAAGGCCGAACCGGGGCTGGCCGAGATGGCGCTTCTGCGCCAGTCGCGGCTTTCGGTGCAGCCGGTGACGACGGAAGAATGGCGAATCGTCTGCACGATGGGAGGTGTTGATCCGTGAGGGGGCTGGCACTGTAAGGGCCAGCACCCCCCGCTTCAGGGGGCTGACTGCCCCCTGAAAACCCCCGTGAGTATTTCAGGCAAGATGAAGGATCAGGCCGTCTGCTGGCGCGCGGCAAGCAGGTTGGTGAGCCAGTCCGGGTCCATCTGCGGGACCGAGGACAGGAGCAGCTCGGTATAGGGTTTGTGAGGGGGCGCGAAGACTGCGGCCTTGGGCCCCTGTTCGACCACGCGGCCATATTGCATCACCACCACATCATCGGCAATCGCGCGCACGGTCGCCAGATCATGGGTGATGAACATGTACGCCAGCCCAAGCTCGGATTGCAGCTTGTCGAGCAGCCGCAGGATACCCTCCTGCACGATCTGGTCGAGCGCCGACGTGACCTCGTCGCAGATGATGACCTTCGGCTCGGCCGCCAGCGCGCGGGCAATGCCGATACGCTGTTTCTGTCCGCCCGAGAGCTCGGAGGGCAGCCGGTCGATGAAGCGGTCGGGCTCAAGCTCGATCATCTCGAGCAGTGCACGCACGCGCTCGTGCAGCGCACGCCCCCTCAGCCCCAGATACATCGCCGCCGGGCGGCCGATGATCTGGCGCAGCGTCAGCTTGGGGTTCAGCGCCGTGTCGGCCATCTGGTAGATCATCTGGCACTGGCGCAACTGGCCGCGGGAGCGGGCGCGGTAATCGGGCGGCAGCCGGGATCCCTGAAGCGTGACCTCGCCCTCTGTCGGCGGCAGCAGGCCCGTGATGACCCGCGCGACAGTCGACTTGCCCGATCCGCTCTCGCCGACAACGGCCAGCGTACGCCCGGGATAGAGATCGAAGCTGACCTCATGCAGCACCGGCTGCTTGCCATAGGCGGCGCTGACATTGCGCACTGACAGCAGCGGCTCGCTGCGCGGCGGCGGCTGGTCCGAACGCGCGAAGCGGCGGACGGCCCACAGGGTTTTCGTATACTCGGCCTGCGGGGCCGCGAGCATGGCGCGAGTATCGTTTTCCTCGATCGCCTCGCCGCGCAGCAGGATCGTGATGCGATCGGCCATCTGCGCGACCACTGCGAGATCATGGGTGATGTAGATCGCGGCGGTGTCGAGGGCGCGCACGGCATCGCGGATCGCGGCCAGAACCTCGATCTGGGTAGTGACATCGAGCGCCGTAGTGGGTTCGTCGAAAATGATGAGGTCGGGGCGGCAGGCCATGGCCATGGCGGTCATGGCGCGCTGCAACTGCCCGCCCGAGACCTGGTGCGGGTAGCGAAAGCCGATCTCTCCGGGATTGGGCAGGCGCAACCGCTCGTACAGCGCGATTGCGTCCTTCTCGGCCTCGGCGCGCGACATCACGCCATGGGTCACCGGGGTTTCGGCATACTGGTCGATCAGCTTGTGGGCCGGGTTGAAACTGGCCGCCGCCGATTGCGCGACATAGGCGATGCGCTTGCCGCGCAGCCCGCGCCGGACGCGTTCGGGGGCGGCGCGCAGGTCCATCCCGTCGAAGCGGATGCTGCCCGCGCTGATACGGCACCCATCGCGGGCAAAGCCCATGGCCGCAAGCCCGAGCGTGGATTTGCCCGCCCCCGACTCACCGATCAGCCCGACCACCTCGCCCCGGTGCAGGGTCAGGTCCACGCCCGATAGGATGGGCGACCATTCCTCGCCCGAGCGCCCCTCGATCACCAGATCGCGGATTTCCAGTAGCACCTCGCCTGTCATCCTGCCTGCTCCCTCAGCCCCGAGGCGCGGTAAAGCTGCCAATCGACGACGAAATTCACCGCCACGGTCAGCAGCGCGATGGCGCCAGCGGGCAGAAGCGGGGTGATGTCGCCGAAGGTGATCAGCGTCGCGTTCTCGCGCACCATCGAGCCCCAGTCGGCCATGGGCGGCTGGATACCGAGGCCCAGGAAAGACAGCGAGGAAATGGTCAGGAACACGAAGCAGAACCGCAGCCCGAACTCGGCCACAAGGGGTGCCAGCGCATTGGGCAGGATCTCGCGGCGGATCAGATACCAGCTTCCCTCGCCGCGCAGTCGGGCGGCCTCGATATAGTCCATCACCACGATGCCCTGCGCGACCGAGCGCGCGATACGGTAGACGCGCGTGGCATCCACCGCCGCGATCACGAGAATCAGCGTCAGGACCGAGGTACCGAAGATCGTGAGCAGCAGCAGCGAGAAGATCAGCGACGGGATTGCCATCAGGGCATCGACAAGGCGCGACAGGCCCTGATCCAGCCAGCCGCCCCGAAGCGCGGCCCAGAGCCCCAGCAAAGACCCCACGATGAATGCAAGTGCCGTGGTGGCAAAGGCGATCCCCACAGTATTGCGCGCGCCATAGATCAGCCGCGAGGCCATGTCCCGTCCCAGGCGGTCAGTGCCCAGCCAGTGCGTCGCGCCCCATGGCTGGAACTGCGCCCCCACCACCTCGCGCTCGGGAAACGGCGCGAGCAGGGGCGCCGCGAAGGCCACCACGACATATGTCGCGATCACCATCAGCCCGAAGGCTGCGGTCAGCGGCATGCCGCGCAATCCCCCACGCCAGCGGACCGGCGCCAGCCGAAAGAGCGCCGCGCGCAGCAGATGCGCCAGCCCGAATGCCACCGTGATGCCGAGTGCAAGATAGAGCCAGCCCATTGCGCTACCCCTTCGACATCAGTCGCGGATTGGTCAGCGTCGCCAGCACATCCGCAGTCAGGTTCAGCAGCACATAAGCCGAGGCAAAGATCAGCGCGATGGCCTGCACAACCGCAATGTCGCGCTTGGCGACCGAGTCGACCATCAGCTGGCCAAGGCCGGGATAGACAAAGACCACCTCGACCACCACCACGCCGGTGATCAGATAGGCAAGGTTCAGCGCCACCACATTGATGATCGGTGCCAGCGCATTGGGCAGGGCATGGCGCAGCACGATGCGCAGCGGCGACAATCCCTTGAGCCGGGCCATCTCGATATAGGGCTGCGCCATCAGGTTGATGATCGCGGCGCGCGTCATGCGCATCATATGCGCAGTGACCACCAGCGTCAGGGTCAGCGCGGGCAGGAACGCCATGTAGATCTTGTCGGCAAAGGTCGAGACAGGCGAGATCCGGACCATCGAGGGGAAATAGCCGCTCTGCGCCAGCCACAGCACGAGGATATAGGCCACAAAGAATTCAGGGAAGGAAATAGCGGTCAGCGCGCCCGCATTCGAAACACGGTCAAAGACCGAATTGCGCCACAGCGCGGCGAGGATACCGAGCACCAGGGCAAGCGGCACCGCAAGGGCCGCAGCATAGAGCGCGAGGAAGATCGTGTTGCCCAGCCGTGCAGCGATCATGTCGGATATGGGCCGGCGATTGGCCAGCGAGACGCCGAAATCACCCTGCAAGGCACCGGTGAGCCAGTTCCAGTAACGCACCGGCGCGGGCAGGTCGAGACCAAGCTGGCGGCGAAGGGCCGCGACCGTCTCGGGCGTGGCGGCCTGTCCCAGCAGCGACGAGGCCAGATCACCGGGCAGGAGTTCGGTCGCGCCGAAGATCACGACCGACACCACGAACAGCGTCAGGACGCCTAGCGCCAGCCGCTGCAGGATCATGCGGAGCAGAGCGCCCATCCATCCCTCTTTCCGGTCATTTCCCCTCGCGGGGGCTGGCCCCTGCGCTGTGCGCAGGGGCCAGCATTGATCAGGCCATCCACCAGCGCTCGACACAGCGGAACCCGTCGAGGTTCCAATTGGCCGAGATGCGTTCCGGGGTGGCGATGTTCAGTCCCGTTGCCATGACGTAATTGTTGTTCATCGGGATGACGACCGCGCCCTCGAAGGACACGATCTGCTGCATCTCGTGATACATCTCGCGGCGAAGGTCCTCATTCACTTCCGAGCGCGCCTTGAGCAGCAGTTCGTTGAAACGCTCATGCTCCCAGAAGCTGTCATTCCAGGCCGCGCCCGAGGCATAGCCAGTGGTGAACATGTGGTCCTCGACCGCGCGACCGCCCCAGTAGCTGGCGCAGAAGGGTTTCTGCATCCAGACATTGTCCCAGTAGCCATCATTGGGCTCGCGCACCAGGTTGATGTTGATGCCCGCCTGCCGTGCCGTTTCGGCATAGAGCGCGCCGGCATCGACAGCGCCCGAAAACGCGGCATCGGCCACATGCAGCGACACGTCCAGACTGTCGAGCCCGGCCTGCCGCAGATAATATTTCGCGCGGTCCGGATCGAATGTCTTGGGCTCCATCTCGGCATGGAAATAGCGATTGGCGGGCCCGATCGGGTTGTCATTCGACACTGCGCCATGTCCGCCGAGAATCTTCTCGACCATATCCTCGCGGTCGATGGCGTATTTCAGCGCCAGTCGCACATTGTTGTCATTGAAGGGCGCCGCGCGGCTGTCCATCGGGAAGACGTAATGCGCATTTCCGGGGATGGAGAGGATATTGGCCACGCCGCGCGCCTCCAGCATCCCGATGGTTGCCGGGTCGATCTGATCGATCAGGTCCACCTGCCCGGTCATCAGCGCGTTGAGCCGTGCCGCCGAATCGAGAATGGCGAGAATCTCCACCCGGTCGAAATGGCCGCGGTCGGCTTTCCAGTAATTCGGGTTGCGGTTCAGGCTCGCCTGCACGCCGGGCTCGAAGCTCTCGACAATATAGGGGCCGCAGCCATCGGTGGAGGTCGGGTCGATCCTGCCATCGGTGCCGGGCATGATCGCAAGGTGATAATCCGACATCAGATAGGGGAAATCGCCATTGGGCGCGTCGAGCGTGACCACGATATTCTGCCCGTCGGCGCGAATCTCGGTCACAGGGTTGAAGAACAGCTTGACCGCCGAAGTGGCATCATCGCCACGATGATGGTTGAGCGAGGCGATCACATCCTCCACCGTGACGGTCTTGCCCGAATGGAAGCTGACCCCCTCGCGGATGCGGAACACCCAGGTCTTGCCATCCGCGCTCTCCCAGCTCTCGGCAATCTCGGGAATGAGCTGCCCGTCCGCCGCGACCTCGATCAGCTGGTTGTGGCGCGCGGCCGCAAAGACCTGCGCATAGAGATTGTCGATCAGGCCGGGGTCATAGCCATCGGTGGTGTTGCCATGGCCAAGACCGATACGGAACGTGCCGCCGCGCCGTGGTTCGGCATGCGCCGCACCCATTGTGCCGGGCAGGATAAGCCCTGCCGCACCCAGCGCCCCGGCCCCCTGCAGAAGGGTGCGTCGGGTCATCGGCCGTGCAAAGGGCCGTATGATGGTAGGCTTGCGCAGATCGCGTGTCATGTCGTGCTCCCTGTTGGCTTCAGGTCCGGTGTCCGATCGCGGGGCCACCTTCCGGACAGCCGCGCGAGTCAGGGACCCGAGCCCATGTTATGATGACTGGATGTAACTGCCCCGTGACAGCCCATCCGGACGTGGCGCAGGATGACCCGCGCAGGACAAGGCGTCAAGCGCCTCGTGTAAAGCGAGGCAGGTTTCAGACTGCCCGCGGTATGGCGGAACACGCAAGGCCGGGACTTGACGCGGAGTGCCCAACCGGGCACCGCGCGATATAAAGGACTGTCATGCGTCTTTCGCGCGGAAATCTCTGCCATTCCGGCGCGCAACCGACCTGGATGCCAGTCTTCAGGCAATGGCGACCGCAGCCCGGAAACCGGGGCTTGCGCATGCCACCATCGCGATCAGACGGTCCTTCGGGAACGATCTGCCGAACCAGGATACCCTCAAGGGCCGCGCCATGGTCGAGGGCGCGGAGCACCCGCGATCCGCGGTACCATGGGCCGTCAGGTGTTCAGTCCGCCGGTCACCACGCGACTGTCGGTCGGGGCGGAAATTCCGATCACCCTCGCCGCTTCCCTTTGCGGTGACCTGCCCGCGTCGGCAGGCCGGACAGGGTCGCGCGTCTCGGGATCGGCGCATCGCGAGGACGCCTGCAGCGTGATGACGAACCACCGCGATTTCCCTGGCAGCAGCCGCAGGTGCAATGCGGACAGGTTTCGGGCACAAGCGATCCGGCTACGGCCATTCAGGGCGCGGAAGGGGTCATCAGATTTCGCGCGCCACCGGCTGCAGACGTGATAATGTCTGACCACGACAGATTGCGGCACCAGACCGCGGCAGAGGCAGCATCCGCCCGGCGACGCCCGGTCGAGACCAGCACAAGCGACACCCGGATGCGGCACAAGAAGGCGGACATACCCTTTCCCTGGCGGCGCTATCTGGGCGCGGCCCTGCTGATCCTGCTTCTGGCCAGCCTGCCGATGCTCTCGGCGCTGATTGCCGAACTGATCGCCAATGCCAATGGCTGCACCCTGCACGAGGGCAACAGCTACCCCTGCCATGTCTTCGGAGAGGATATCGGAGACCTGCTCTACACGATGTTCGTTCTCGGCTGGCTAATGCTGTTGACCATTCCCTACGGCGTCATCGCACTGGCCCTGTTGCTGATCACGCTGATCCTGCATCTGCTGATGCGCTGGTGGTGGCGGCGCGGCTGAACCCGATGGCCACATGGCGCCACCCGGAGATGCAGCGCTCCGGGCAAGGTCCGACCGAGCCGCGCCACCATAGGCGAAACCCGACATGCCCGCTCCGGTGGGCGCAACGAGATACCCAAGGTCATGCGCGCTCCACCCGCGCACCCTGTGCGCATGCAGACTCTCGATCCGTGAACCTGAAACCCTTGCCCGTTGTCCCGTTCCCGGATCACCGGAGGCGCGACACCACCCGATCTCAGGCCGGACGGGCGCGCGCAGCGCGCCCGCCCCGGCGCATCCGGACCGCACTCTTGCGATCGGGCAACTCTGCCATGATCGTGCGCCGCGCCTCGGCCGACATGCGCGACCAGGCCGAAATCTCGTCCAGCGAACGCAGGCAGCCGACACAGAGCCCGGCCTGCGGATGGATGACGCATATCTTCACACAGGGGCTCTCGATCTCGTCTCGCGCCCAACTCTGGTCCGTCATTCCTGCCGCCTGCCTTCTGCCCGCCTCGCGTTCTGCGCAACATAAACACGCGGTCGGGTAAAACCAGTCCCAAAAGCGACCAGATCACTCCTGTTGCCGCCGGATCACGGCCATACGGTCGAGCGCACCCTGCAGGATGACCCCGGCAGCCACATGGTCGATCACCAGTGCCCGCTTGCGCCGCGAGGTATCGGCTTCGAGCAGCGCACGCTCGGCGGCCACGGTCGACAGCCGCTCGTCCCAGAATCCGATGGGAAGGTTCGTCAAGGCCGACAGATTGCGCGCAAAGGCGCGGGTGGACTGGCAGCGGGGCCCTTCCGAGCCATCCATGTTGCGCGGCAGGCCCAGCACCATACCCCCGATCTCGCGACCTGCAACGATGTCCAGCAGGGCGGTCGCATCCAGACCGAATTTCCGCCGCCTTATGGTCTGCAAGGGCGTTGCCACAGACAGCATCCGGTCCGATACGGCCACACCGATGGTCTTCTCGCCCAGATCAAGCCCGGCCACCGCCCTGCCATGCGGCAGGGCGCTCGCAAACGCCTCGAAAGGCTCGAGCACCGCCATCAGGGCGCGCCGCCCGCTAGCCCTGCCTGTGCGGCTGCTTCATTGATCAGCGCCAGTTCGGCGGCCTGCGCGGCAAAGACCTGCCGCGCCTCGCCCAGCACCGCGCGCGCCTGTTCCTCGCGCCCCAGCACGGCCAGTGCACGGATCAGCCGCGCCCAGTCATCCGCCGGACCACCCTCGCTGGCCAGCCGCGCCGAGAGATTGCCGACCATGCCCTCGATCATCGCCTCGCGGTCTTCCGGCTCCATCTCCTCGGCGGCATCCAGATCCCCGGCTGTCGGGCCACGCGCCGACGCAGGCAGCGGCGGCAGGGTGAAGCGCGGCTCGCCCGAAATCCGGGCCAGCTCGGGCAGGGCCGCACGGATTTCGGGCAGCCACGGGGCATCGGCGGTGCTTAGCTCATGCAGGCGGCGCCAGACGCGGAAGGTCATGTCGGGTCGTCCGGTCTGGGCATACATCCGCCCCGTGTAATAAAGCGCGACCCCGTCGGACGGATCCCGTCGCAAGATACGCTCGATCACCACCTCTGCCTCGGGCGAGACAAGACCGCCGGCGGCGATCACCATCAGGTCGAGCAGTTGTGCCAGATCGCCCGACCCCGCGTTTTCGCCCAGAAGCGCGACCACGCGCTCCTGCGCAGAAATCGCCTGCGCGTAGTTGCCCAGCCGCGCCTCGTTCTGGGCCAGCAGCCGCCAGCCGGTCACATCCTCGCTGCGGTTAAGCATCACCTCGCGCAGTTGCGCGACCATCGACTCAAGTTCTTCCTGCCCCTCGAGGGTCCGGGGCTCGCCGAAGGCGCGCGCGAATTCGGCCTCGAGTTCGGCCTGCCCGGGACGGGTGCGCCGTGCCTCGGCAGCCTGCGCGTGGCGCTCGACCAGCGGCATGTCCGCGTATCCCGGCACGCCAACGCGCATATAGAGCAGCCCGCTGCCCAGCACCGCGACCAGCACCACCGCAAGCGCCAGCAGGCGCATCGGCGCGGGCGCGGGTCGGCCTGCCGGACGCGCGCCTTCGCCGCGGTCAAGATCGAGGATGCGACGCGATATCTCCAGCCGCAACCGTTCGGCCTCATCCGTGCCCAGCGTGCCGCGCATGAGGTCACGCTCGACCTCGCTCAACTGGTCGCGATAGACCTTCATCGCACGGTCCCGGCCATCGCCGACTGCGATAGTGCCAGCACGCATCACAGCCCGCCCCAGCACCAGCGCAACCCCCAGCGCGATCAGCGCGAATCCTGCATAAGCTGCAAGTTCTGTCATGCCTTGTTCCTTCTGTCGGGCTCTCTCTAGCGCCTCTTGCCCTTGTAAAAAAGCGCAAAACCCTGCGCATGGCCTCACAATCCCGTCTCCCGCGACGGCAGGTCGCAGCCAGAACCGATTGTGACGCTTCTGGAAAAACACTGTCGGATACGGTAGGCCAGACAGGGCCAGATTGTCACCGACCCGGAGCGCGCGCGGATGAAACGCTATTCTGCCTTTGCCATTGCCCGCGAAGCGTTCCGCCAGCACAGCGGATGGCAGCGCGCCTGGGCCAGCCCGGAGCCGCGTGACGCCTATGAGGTGGTGATCGTGGGCGCCGGCGGGCATGGGCTTGCCACGGCCTACTACCTGGGCAAACGGTATGGCATCACCAATGTGGCGGTGATCGAAAAGGGCTGGCTGGGTGGGGGCAATACCGGGCGCAACACCACCATCATCCGCTCGAACTACCTGCAGGACCCTTCCGCCGCGATCTACGAGAAATCCCGCGCACTCTACGAGACCCTGTCGCAGGAACTCAACTACAACATCATGTTCTCGCCCCGCGGCGTGATGATGCTGGCGCAGACCGAACACGAGAAACGCGGCTATCTGCGCACCGAACGCGCCAATGCCCTGCAGGGCGTGGAGACGCGCTTCATCCAGCCCGCCGAAGTCAGGCGCCTGGTGCCGATCATCAATATCCACGGGCCACGCTACCCTGTCCTTGGTGCGCTTTGGCAGGAACGCGCGGGCACAGCGCGCCATGATGCTGTCGCCTGGGGCTATGCGCGGGCCTGCTCGGCCATGGGCATGCACATCATCGAGCAATGCGCGGTCAAGGGTGTCGAGTCCGCAGATGGCGCCGTCACTGCCGTCAACACGACAAAGGGACGGATTGCCTGCAGCAAGCTCGGCATCGTGGTCGCGGGCCACTCGGGCGCGCTGGCCGACATGGCAGGATTCCGTCTGCCGGTCGAATCGGTCGCCCTGCAGGCGCTGGTCTCCGAGCCCATCAAGCCCTGCATGGATGTGGTGGTCATGGCCAACACCGTCCATGGCTACATGAGCCAGTCCGACAAGGGCGAGATGGTCATCGGTGGCGGCGCGGACGGGTTCAACAACTACACCCAGCGCGGTTCCTGGCACCATATCGAGGAAACCGTGCGCGCCCTGGTCGAGACATTCCCCATGATCTCGCGCCTGAAGATGCTGCGCCAGTGGGGCGGGATCGTGGACATGACCGGCGACCGGTCGCCGATCATCTCGAAAACACCGCTCGGTGGCTGCTTTATCAATTGCGGCTGGGGCACCGGCGGCTTCAAGGCCATCCCCGGCTCGGGCTGGGCCATGGCGGAACTTGTCGCGAAGGGTGAGCCGGGCCCGCTGGCCGCCGAATTCGCGCTGGCCCGCTTCCGCGAGGGCCGCTTCATCGACGAAAGCGTGGCGGCCGGGGTGGCACACTGATGCATGACAGCGCCACGCAATCCGAATCACCCCATAAGGGTTCCATATGCGCATCTGAACGCAATTTGGAGTACTCGACATGGCTGAACAAACTTCCGGCGGGCGCAGTACGCTCGCCTTCATTCTCGGCGGCGTGGTCATCGCCATCGCCATGGTTGTCTGGTATCTGGCTGCAACCGACAACAACATCTTCTCCCGCAGCACGGCTCCAGCCGGATCTTCGGTCACGATCGAGATGCCTGCAGCACCGGCAGCACCTGCACCCGCAGAACCCGCCGCGCCGGCCGCCCCGGCCGACTGAACCTGCGCAGAGCGCGAATCGTGAAGCCCGGATCGGCCATCGCGCCGCACCGGGCTTTCGCATGTCCGACCGGCCGGGTCGACACGGGCATCCGGGCACAACGCCACGGAAGGCGCAACAACTGCTCCCACGACCCTGCCGCGGTTGCGGCGAGGGCAGCGCATTGATGCCGACAATCCCGATCCCCCTTCATCTTGCCCCAAATACTCCGGGGGTCCGGGGGCAACGCCCCCGGCTCTCGCCGCAAGGACGAACGCCATGCTCCTCCTGACCTGCCCCTGCTGCGGCGTGAGCGCCGAGGAAACCGAATTCGCCCCCGGTGGCGAGGCGCATCTCAGACGCTTCGGTCCCGGCTCCTCGGATAGGGAATTCGAATCCTACATGTTCCAGCGCAAGAACCCGCGCGGCGTGCATTTCGAACGCTGGCGCCATGCCTATGGCTGCGGCAAATGGTTTCTGGCCGCGCGCTGCACCACGACGCTCGAGGTCTTCGCCACCTACCCGGCCCAGACCCCGGAGCCGTCCGCGGAGCTGATCGCGAAGATCCGTGAGAAACGCCCCGATTGGGAGGGCACCCAATGAGCCATCGCCTCGCTTCGGGCGGTCGACTGATCGACCGCACCAGCCCGCTGTCCATCACCTTCAACGGCAAGCGCCTCACCGGCTTCAAGGGCGACACGCTGGCAGCAACCCTGCTCGCGCAGGACCAGATGCTCGTGGGGCGATCCTTCAAGTATCATCGGCCGCGCGGCATCGTCGCCTCGGGTGCGGAAGAGCCCAACGCGCTGGTCGGGCTGGGCACCGGTAACCGGTTCGAACCCAATCAGCGCAGCACCACGACCGAACTCTTCGAGGGTCTGCGCGCGCAGAGCCAGAACCACTGGCCAAGCCTTGAATACGATTTCCTGGCGCTCAACGATCTGGTGCCGCAAGTGCTGACGGCCGGGTTCTATTACAAGACATTTCTCTGGCCGCGCGCCTTCTGGAAACATGTCTACGAGCCGATCATCCGCCGCTCGGCCGGGCTGGGGAACGCACCTGACGCCGACAGCAGAGACTCCGACCGCTACGAGCAGATCCATGCCTTCGCGGATGTCCTCGTCATCGGGGGCGGTATTGCCGGGCTGCAGGCAGCCCTCGCCGCTGCCGAGGCGGGCGCGCGCGTGGCGGTCTGGGAGCAGACTGCGCATTGGGGCGGCCGCGCGCCGGTGGACGGGGTAGAGATCGACAGCGCCAAGGCCGAAGACTGGATCAGGAACACCGTCGAACGCCTCGAAAAAATGGCGAATGTCCATATGCGGCTGCGCTGCATGGGCGCGGGCGTTTACGACCATGGCTATGTGCTGGGCTATGAGCGGGTCAGTGATCATGCGCCGGGGGCTGACGCGCCGCGCCACCGGCTTTGGCGGATGCGCGCCGGCCGGATCATCACCGCCACGGGCGCCATCGAGCGGCCGCTGTCCTTTGCGGGCAATGACCTGCCGGGCGTGATGCTGGCCTCGGCCATGCGCGACTATCTGGTGAACTTTGCCGTGGCACCAGGTCACGAGATCGTGGTCGTCACCAATAATGACGATGCTTACCGCACCGCCATCGCGCTGCGCCGGGCCGGGCTTGGCGTGGCCGCTGTGGTCGATGCGCGGGCCGAGGTCACGGGAGCGCTGCCGCAGGCAGCGCGCGCGGCAGGGATTCGCATCCTGACCGGCAGCGGCATTCGCAAGGTCAAGGGCGGCAAGCGCGTCAAGGGCGTCGAGATCTGCGAGATCGACAGCCGCGGAGTGGCTGTCACCCATCGTCTGGACTGCGATGCAGTGGCCATGTCAGGCGGCTGGTCGCCCGTGGTGCATCTGTGGTCCCATTGCGGCGGCAAGCTGATCTGGGACGAGGCCGGGCATTTCTTCCGCCCCGACCCGGAGCGCCCGCCACTGGCGTCCGATGGCAGGGGCAACCTGCGGGCCTGCGGCGCCGCGAACGGGGTGACGGGGGCTGTGCTGTCCGATGCGCATGATGCGGGGCTGAAGGCCGCGCAGGACAGTGGCGCCAGCGCCAAACCCGGACCCGCAGCAAGCGATCAGGTCGCGGCAGAGGCCCCGATGGAGCCGGTCTGGATGATGCCGCGCAATGCCGAATACGATCTGCGCTCCAAGATGTGGCTCGATTTCCAGAATGACGTCAAGGTCTCCGATGTGCAGCTTGCCGCGCGCGAGGGCTTCCAGTCGGTCGAACATACCAAGCGCTACACCACGCTGGGCATGGCGACGGATCAAGGTAAATTAAGTAATATCAATGGTTTGGCGGTTCTTTCTGATGCATTGGGTCAGCCCATTCCCGCCACCGGCACCACCACCTTCCGCCCGCCCTATACACCCATCTCGATGGGCGCGATTGCTGGAGGGGCCGTGGGGGCCGTCTTCCAGCCTCTGCGCCGGACGCCGATGCATGACTGGCACGCGGCCAACGGCGCCGATTGGGAACCCGTCGGCCAGTGGCGGCGACCCTACGCCTATCTGCGCCCGGGAGAGAGCCGCATCCAGGCCGTCAACCGCGAAGTGCGCAATGTGCGCGAGGCTGCGGGACTTCTCGATGCCTCGACACTCGGCAAGATCCTCGTCGCCGGCCCGGATGCGGCCCGTTTCATGGACATGCTCTACACCAACATGATGAGCAGTCTGAAACCCGGTAGATGCCGCTACGGGCTGATGTGCAACGAAAATGGATTCCTGATGGATGACGGGGTCGTGGCGCGGCTGGACGAGACCACGTTTCTTGTCCACACCACCTCGGGCGGGGCCGAGCATGTACATGGCTGGATGGAAGACTGGCTGCAATGCGAATGGTGGGACTGGCAGGTGCACACGGTCAACCTGACCGAGCAATATGCGCAGGTGGCGGTCGCCGGGCCGCAGGCCCGGCGCCTGCTCGAGCGTCTCGGCGGCATGGACCTCGCGCGCGAGGCGCTGCCCTTCATGGAATGGCGTGAAGGCATGCTGGGCGGCTTTGACGCCCGCGTGTTCCGCATCAGCTTCTCGGGAGAGTTGAGCTTCGAGATCGCCGTCCCCGCGGGACAGGGCCGCGCGCTTTGGGACCGGCTGCTCGAGGCGGGCGCGGATCTGGGTGTCATGCCCTATGGCACCGAGGCGCTGCACATCCTGCGCGCCGAAAAGGGTTTCATCATGATCGGGGATGAAACCGATGGCACAGCGATCCCGCAGGACCTGGGCCTCGACTGGGCGATCAGCAAGAAGAAGGCCGATTTCCTCGGCAAGCGCGGGATGCAACGCGAAGCGATGCAAGACCCTGAGCGCTGGAAGCTGGTCGGGCTGGAAACACTCGATGGCTCGGTGCTGCCACATGGCGCGCTGGCCGTGCTGGCGGGGCGCAATGCCAACAAGCAGACCCGCACCGAGGGGCGCGTGACCTCGACCTATTTCTCGGCGAATCTGGGGCGCGGCATCGCCATGGGGCTGGTTGCGCGCGGCCCGGAACGGATGGGCGAGGTGCTGCGCTTTGCGGGACCGAAGGGCAGGATGATCGAGGCGCGGATCGTGGATGCGGTGCTGATCGACAAGGACGGGGAGCGTCAGAATGTCTGAGAACGCAATCAGCGCGCTGCCGGGGGCGGTCTCGGAGGGGTTTGTGCGGGTCACCGAAGCAGGGCCTTGCGGCATGATCACGCTGCGTGGAGAGATGGCGCGGCTTGCATTTGCGCTTGCCCCGCTCGGGCTCGACATTCCCGGCACCCGCGCGGTCACACAGGCTGGCGACAAGGTGCTCGCCTGGATGTCGCCGGATGAATTGCTGCTGATGCTGCCCTATGACGAGGCCCCCGGGACCGCCCGCGCGCTGCAGGACGCGCTGCGCGGCGACTTTGCGACCATTGCAAATGTTTCGGACGCCCGTGCGGTCTTCACGCTGCACGGCGCGCATGCGCGCGATGTGCTGGCCAAGCTCTGCCCGGTGGATTTCGGCATGCTCGCCCAAGGCCAGATCCGGCGCACGCGCGCGGGCCAGGTGGCGGCGGCCATCTGGGTCTCGGGCGAGGACGAGATGCGCGTGATCTGCTTCCGGTCGGTCGCGCAATACATGTTTGACCTGCTGACGATCGCTGCCCTGCCCGGCTCGGAACCTGCACTCTACTCCTGAGCCGGAAACCCGGAATTTCCCGCCTGCCCCTTGACCTCGCAGCCCCGAAGGCTCTTATTCAGGGCAGTCAAGACAAAGATAACAGACGAGGAAAAACCCATGGCATTCGAACTCCCTGACCTTCCTTACGCCCATGATGCGCTGGCGGACCTCGGCATGAGCGCCGAGACGCTGGAGTTTCACCATGACATTCACCACAAGGCCTATGTGGACAATGGCAACAAGCTGATTGCCGGCACCGAATGGGAAGGCAAGTCGCTGGAAGACATCATCACCGGCACCTACCAGTCCGGCGCGGTAGCGCAGTCGGGCATCTTCAACAATGCCTCGCAGCACTGGAACCACAACCAGTTCTGGGAAATGATGGGGCCGGGCGACAAGAAGATGCCGGGCGAACTGGAAAAGGCCCTGATCGAGAGTTTCGGCTCGGTCGAAAAATTCAAGGAAGCCTTTGCCGCCGCAGGTGCGGGCCAGTTCGGCTCGGGCTGGTGTTGGCTGGTGCAGGACAAGGACGGCTCGCTGAAAGTGACCAAGACAGAGAACGGCGTGAACCCGCTCTGCTTCGGCCAGACAGCACTTCTGGGCTGCGATGTCTGGGAGCACAGCTATTACATCGACTTCCGCAACAAACGTCCTGCCTACCTGTCCAACTTCCTCGAGAAGCTGATCAACTGGGAGAATGTCGCGTCCCGGATGTAGAGGCGCCGGGCCGATCCCCCTGCCCGTGCGATGGGACTGCGAAGGGTGCGCGTCTCGCGCACCCTTTTTGCATGTCATGCCGTTCTCCCGCAGGCGCGTAACGCGGGCGTCCGGCGATGCCCGCGGACGCCTCAGGACCGGTTTCGCGGTGCCGGGCCACCCCGCAGGAAGGCCCGGTGCAGGCAGTTCTTGACCAGTTGCGCGCGAGCGGCGACACTGTTGCAGGCCAACAGGGAGGGTGCGATGGGCCGCCAGGTGCTTGTGGGAACAACCAAGGGAGCCTTCATACTTTCACAGTCCACGGATGGCGCATTCAGTGTCTCGGGGCCGCATTGCGGGGGCTGGCCCATCAATCATGTGATCGGCGATGGCGCGGGGCGGATCTGGGCTGGCGGCGGGGGCGACTGGTTCGGCGCGGGTGTCTGGCGTTCGTCCGATAATGGTGCCAGCTGGACCCTCACCCGTCTGTCATCCGGGCAGATGGATGCCTGGGCCGAGAATGACCCCGCTTTCGCGGAAATGATCGGCTGGGAGAAGCAGGACCTCCTCTTCGGGCAGGATTTCGTGCAGATCTGGTCGCTGCATCTCGGGGCGGGAGGACTTTATGCCGGCACCAAACCTGCCGATTTGCTGGCAAGCCACGACAATGGCGTGACGTTCTCTCGGGTCGAGGGCCTGGGCGCGCATCCATCGCGCGATACATGGCAGCCCGGCGCGGCGGGGCTGATCCTGCATTCCATCGTCTCGGACCCGCATGATCCGAAGAAGCTCTGGGTAGGCATTTCGGCTGCAGGAGTCCTTGCAACCGAGGATGGCGGTGAAACATGGGAGCGACGCAACCGGCTGTCGAATGTCGATAGCTGCGCGCACCATCACCACCCCGCTGGCCCCTCGGGCGGCGAGACCGGGCATTGCGTGCATAATCTGGTGCGTGCGCCGGACCCGGCGAGCGACCTGCTCTATCAGCAGAACCACCACGGTGTCTGGCGCAGTCCTGATGGCGGACGCTCCTGGGAGGACCGGACCGCGGGCCTGCCCTCGACCTTCGGTTTTCCGATTGCCGTGCATCCGCGTGACCCCCAGAAGATCTGGGTCCTGCCGCTCAATGGCGACATGGAGGGCCGCTTTCCGCCCGAGGCGCGGGCAGCGGTCTGGCATTCGGCGGATGGGGGCGCGACATGGCGGGACCAGCGCAACGGCCTGCCGCAATCATGGTGCTTCTTCACGGTGCTACGCCAGGCCATGGCGACCGACCAGGCCGAGGCGCCCGCGCTCTATTTCGGCACCAATAGCGGGTCGGTCTTTGCCTCTTTCGACGAGGGGGCAAGCTGGCACGAGATCGCGCGCCATCTGCCCGCGATCCAGAGCGTCGAGGCCCTCTGAGCCGGTTTGTCACGATTGACCCCGCGTCGCAGGGCGTTACATGTCCGCCCTAGACAGCGACCGGAGAGACCCCATAATGTCCGAGAGTGACCTGGCCCGGCGCGCCCACCTGCCTGACGCGCTGCGCGTGCTTCTGGAGCAATACCCGCGCGCGCTTTGGCAGGGCCACGGCAATTTCGACGGGCTCACCCGGTTCTGGCTCGAACGACATCTGATGTTTCGCCGCGCATTGGCGCAATGGCAGGCCGAAACCCGGGGGTTTCTCGACAATGACCGTGCGCCGCGCGCCCACGCGCAGGCAACCGCGCGGCTCGGTGGCTTCCTCATCAACGAGTTGCATGGCCATCACCATATCGAGGACACGCATTACTTCCCGGTTCTTTCGGCAGCCGAGACGCGGCTTGCGCGCGGCTTCGATCTGCTCGACGCGGACCATCACGCGCTCGAGCGTGAACTTGCCGCGCTGACCGACAGGGCGAACGCGCATCTGCACGCCTTGCAGCAGGCCGGCGACACGGCACGCACAGCCGGTGCGATGCTTGCGCAACTGGACAGTTTCGCCCCGTTCCTGAACCGGCATCTGGTCGATGAGGAGGACCTCGTGGTGCCCGTGATCCTGCATCACGCGCTTCGCTTCTGACCCCTGCCTGCCTCAGGATGCGCGAAAGACGCTCATGATTTCGGCCAGCGGTTTCTTGATCTTGGCGACCGCAGGCACCGTGGCTTCGGGACCGGGCCAGCCGACAGGCAGGATCATCACGGGTTTTTCCTGCGCCGGGCGCCCACAGAGCGGGCCAAGGAACTTCATCGGATTGGGGGTATGGCACAGGCACACGAGCCCCGCGTGATGCAGTGCCGTGATGAGCACCCCGGTGGCGATACCCACGCTTTCGGGCACATAATAGTTCTTGTAGCGCGTCCCTTCCTGCGTCACACCGTAGCGCTGCGCAAACACGACGATCAGCCAGGGCGCGGTGGTCAGATGGGGTTTCTCCTCCCCGGTGCCGATCGGCTCCAGGGCGGCCAGCCATTCATCCCCGGCACCGCCACTGTAGAAGGCCCGTTCCTCCTCTTCGGCGGCGGCGCGAATACGGGCCTTCATCTGCGGGTCGGAGATGGCGGCGAAATGCCAGGGCTGGTGATTGGCCCCTGACGGCGCACTTCCGGCAGCCTCGATGCAGGCTGCGATGATTGCCTCCGGAATCGGGCGGGGGTCGAACACGCGCACCGAATGGCGCTTTCGCATGTAGTCCCGAAAGTCGCAGGCCTCTTTCAGCGCCTGCGCATCGGATTTCTGCACCCGGTCCGGCAGCGGTAGCGGGGTATAACGGACAGTGCTGCTGGAATACATGGGGCGGGCTCTCCTGGATGCGACCGGGACAGGCTATGCCAGATTGCGCGGTTCGGGAAGGGGGCGCCGCGCGGCGGCGCTGCCCCATGAATGGTCCTGACGGCAGGGGATATGAAGCCAGTGGCCCCGGACCAGGGCCTGCCCCTCGTCGAAGGCGCCATGCAGATTATCAGCCGTCCGGCGCGCAGCCGCCTGCGGCGGGAGCAGCCAGCATCTGGCGCACCCGCTCTGCCAGCCAGTCAAGCTGAGGGTCGCGCAGCCCCAGTTCTGCCAGATGCGCAGCCGTATTCCACAGATAGGCCGCATTCGGACCACGCCCGCCGGTCGCGCGCGCGATGATGCGCGCCTGTTCCTCGAGCGCCAGCCCGCCGCAATATTGCGCATGAGCACGGTCGATGACATAGGTCACGGCCTCGACCGCGCGCCCGTCCTGCAACTCGACAGGGCAACGCGCCTCCAGATAGGCCGCCGAGATCAGTTCGCGTGCCCGCAGGTATTCCAGGCTTTCTTCGGCAATCTGTGTCGGTATCTCGAAGGCCACGCCCTCGCAACTGCCCGGCCCCTCATCAAGCGCCAGCACTAGACCCGGACGCTCGGGCGTACCGCGATGGTGGATCGAGCGCATGCAGAACGAGCGCTCATAGCCGTCCAGCCGTGCGAGTGCGCGCGTGCTGTAGGCAAAGCCCGGCTCCCAGATCAGCGAGCCATAGCCAAAGATCCAGATCGTGCCCGTTGCATCCATGTGACTGGTCCTTTCCCGTGGCTTCGGTGTAATGGGGATTACGGCGAACGAAAAGGGAGGTCGTGCCATGCGGCGCGTTACCGGGCTGATCCTTGCGGCAATCGTGCTGTTCAGTGCGTATTGGGGCGTTGCGGCTTACCTGGGCGGGTTTGCGGGCGCTGCTCGACTGGATGCCTTGCCGCAGGTCGAGGGGCAGATGAGCCGCATCAGCGGCTATCCCCTGCGCTTCGAGACCGAGATCCGCGCCTTGCGCTGGCAAAGCCGCACGGGGGAGGTAGTCTGGCAGGCCGATCCGGTCCGGCTTGGGGCCTCCAGCCTTAGGCCATGGCACCTGACAGCACGCTTTCCGCAGGAGCAGACGCTTCTGCTGGACGGCCAGAGCCAGATCCTGAGCAACCGCGACATGCAGGGCGAGGTCATTTTCTTGCGTGACCTGACACTGGGCAATGCAACGCTTGCCATCGAGGGTGCCGAACTCTCCCTGGCGCCGGGGGACGTGGCGGTGGATGTGCTGACAGTCGGCCTTTCTCACGCAGAGCGCACACAATACGAGCTTGACCTGGAGATGCGCGCACTGACGCTGCCGCTGCCGGTGCTGGCGCTGATCGACCCCGAACAGCATCTGCCGGCAACGCTTG
The DNA here is from genome assembly GCA_007128135.1 of Paracoccaceae bacterium. Lineage (GTDB taxonomy): Bacteria > Pseudomonadota > Alphaproteobacteria > Rhodobacterales > Rhodobacteraceae > Roseinatronobacter. The sequence goes on from SKYA01000006.1 coordinate 43,542, forward strand.
GGCACATTCGCGCCAGGGGAAGTCTGCATTTCGCCGCCGCGCTCGATCCGCGCCGCCCCGCCCCGGCCCTGAAAAGCATCCTGCTGGATGACCTGCGGGCAGGCTGGGGGCCGCTTGATATCGGGCTTGCCGGAGAGGTGACGCGCAGCCCGAAAGGACTGCTCGATGGCAGCCTGCGCCTTTCGCTCTCGGACTGGCAGGTCCTGCACCGGATGCTCGTCGCAACCGGCGTGCTGTCGCCGGATGCGGCATTCATGGCCGGAATGTTCCTTGCGTCCCAGGCCGCCCCCGGCACCGCGCAGGTGACGCTGCCGCTCAACCTGTCAGGCTCGGTGCTGGCCATCGGACCGTTTCCGCTGGCGCAGTTGCCCCCTCTCTGACAGCCCGTCCAGGTCTGCCGACCGCATCCACGCAGAGCGTGCAAAGAAGTCGTGACCGGCGCACCCGGGTCCCCGGTCACATGCTGTCAAGCTTCAAGACCCGCAGATGCAGCCAGCGCGCAACCGGCACGGCACCTAGCACACCCACGGCATTGGCCAGCATGTCGCCCCATTCGAACCCGCGCCCGAATTGCGGCGGGACGAATTCCAGAGCCGCGTCATAGCCAATGGCCAGCGGCACGACAAAGGGCCAGAACCTGGGTCGCACGCTCAGGACGTGCAACACCATGTCAAAGAACAGGATGGCATGCGCCAGCCTGTCGATCGGGCTCGTGGTCGGAACCGGCGGTTCCGCAGGGGGCATCAGCAAAAGGGCCGTCACGACCAGGGCCATGACCATCGAGCCGGCATAGCCTGCCTTGCGCAGCCGTGCCGCGCGATCTGTCACAATTCCTCCCGACGCCCTGCCGCCTCGACCGTCCCGGTCTCATGTCAGGGCGCGGCGTTCAAGCCGTAAGGGCCATTGCCTCACGTTCGCGCAATTCACTCGTTATCCGGGTCATCGCACGTTCTTCAAGCTGGCGCACCCGCTCCTTGGAGATTCCCATCTCGGCCCCTATCTCGGCCAGCGTGCGCGGCGTATCCTGAAGGTGGCGCTCGGTGATGATGCGTTGCTCGCGCTCGGGCAGCGACCGGACCGCGCGGTAAAGAAGCTTGCGGCGGCGACGGGTCTCTAGCGTATCAAGCACCTCCGCCTCGGTTCCGACGCGGTCATCCTCGATCGCATCCATCCAGTCGCGACCGTCCTCGCCATCCGATTGCGGCGTGTTCAGCGACAGATCCTGCCCGGACATGCGCCCCAGCATGATCTGGACCTGCGCCTCGGGCACATCAAGCTCGCGCGCGACCGAGGCCGACAGCGCCTCATGCCTGATCTCGCCATCTTCCAGTTTCGCCAGGGTCTTGCGCAGGTGAAAGAACAGCTTCTTCTGATTGGCATTGGTCGCCGTGCGCACCACCGACCAGTTTCGCATGACATATTCCTGCATCGAGGCACGAATCCACCAGGCCGCATAAGTCGAGAAACGCGCGCCGTTTTCCGGGTCGAACTTCTCGGCCGCGCGCATCAACCCCAGGTTGCCCTGCTGGATTAGGTCGTCAAGGGGCATCCCGTAGCGCCGGAAACGCGTCGCGACCGAAACCGCAAGCCGCCCATAGGCCGTGATCAGCCGGTGGAGCGCAGCCTCATCGCGCTGGTCGCGCCAGGCAAGCGCAAGCTCCATCTCGGTCCGGGCATCGAGCATCTCGCGCGCCATGGCGTCGCGGATGAAACGGCTGGTGCGTGGGTCACGAGGTTCCATGAGAGGACAGGTCCAGATAGCAGCGAGTCGATATAGTTTCGTATCGCTATCATTTTTGTGCGCGACTTGTCAACGTCCCCGGGCAGGATTATCTGGCCCGCCATGAGCACCCAATCGACGCGCCCCGAGACCCAGACCGATCTGGCCGACCTGATCGTGCATCTTGCACGGCTGGGGCAGAGTACGGGTACGACGCCGCTTACCTCGGCCCAATGGACCGCCCTGCGCTATTTCGCCCATGCCAACCGCCAGTCGCGCACCCCGTCGGCCTTTTCGTGCTTCCACGCCACCACGCGCGGCACCGCATCGCAGACCGTGAAATCCCTGGTCGAACTGGGGCTGCTGGCACGCCAGACCCACGAAAGCGACGGGCGCAGCACGCTGCTGGATGTGACCGCAGCCGGCCACGAGATGCTGCGCCGAGACCCGCTGGAAGACCTGCGCAAGGCGCTTGCGCGGCTTGCCCCTCAGAACCAGCGCGCGCTGGCCGCGAGCCTTGGTCAGGTCGCTGTCGATCTGGCCCGGTTGCGCGCGGCCCCGGTCTTCGGCACCTGCGTCGATTGCCGCCATTGCCAGATCGAAACGGACGGTCATTTCTGCCAGCAGGCGCAAGGCCTGGTCAACCCGAACGACATGGCCGCGATCTGCATCAATTTCCAGCCCGACAGCGCGTCACGCTCGGGCCTGTGACTGCTCGGACCAGTAGCCCGATGCCCGTACGGTGGCGTGGTTCTGCCCCGAGAGGGGCAGGTTCACCCACCCTTGCCAGTCCCCTCAGCCAGCCGCCGCCAGTTGCGCCAGCGCCTGTTCCAGCCGCGCGATCTCCTCGCGCAGCACCTCGGCGCGCGCTTCGGCCTCGCTGACCACCTCCTCCGGCGCACTGGCGACGAATTTCGGGTTGCGCAGCCTTCCGTCAATCCCGCCCAGTTCCTTGCGGGCCTTCTCGGCGGTCTTTTCCAGTCGTCCGTGCTCGGCACCGATATCGATCACGCCTTCCAGCGGCAGCCCGAAACTGCCCCCTTCGACCGTAATCGTGATCGATCCGCGCGGCAGGGTCTCGGCCTCTTCCAGGGCCGCAATGCGCGCCAGCCGCATCACCAGCGCCTGATTGCGCGCCAGTCGATCACGCCCGGCGGCATCGAGGTCAAGCTGCACCATGTTCAACTTCAGCCCGACCGGAACCCGCAATTGCGCCCGCGCCGAGCGGATGGTCTCGATCAGCCCGATCACCCAGCGCATCTCGCGCATTGCCGCGTCATCGACCAGTTCCGCCCCGTATGCCGGCCAGTCGGCATGGGCGCAAAGCGTCGCGCGCTGCCCGGTCAGGCCCCAGAGTTCCTCGGTGACAAAGGGCATGATCGGGTGCAGCAGGACAAGGCATTGATCGAGAACCCATACCATGGTCGCGCGGGTCTCGGCGGCCTCGTCACCGTCAAGCAGCGGCTTGGCGAATTCCACATACCAGTCGCAGACCCGCCCCCAGACAAAGGCATAAAGCGCGTTGGCCGCGTCATTGAAGCGGTACTCCGCCAGCGCCGCATCCACGGTTTCGCGCACGCGCGCTGTTTCGGAAATGATCCAGCGGTTGACTGTCGCGCGTGCCTGCGGGGGGGTGGCGCTGGTCTGATGGCCTTCCCAGACCCCGTTCATTTCGGCAAAGCGGCAGGCATTCCACAGCTTGGTGGTGAAATTCCGGTAGCCCGCAATGCGCTGCGTATCCAGTTTCAGCACACCGCCAAGGCTGGCCATCGCCGCATTGGTGAAGCGCAGCGCGTCCGCGCCGTATTCGTCAATGATCTCAAGCGGGTCGATGACATTGCCAAGGCTTTTCGACATCTTCTTGCCCTTGGCGTCGCGGACAAGCCCGTGCAGATAGACCTCGCGGAAGGGGATTTCATTCACCACAGCAAGCTGCATCATCATCATCCGCGCGACCCAGAAGAACAGGATGTCCTGACCCGTGACCAGCACAGAGGTCGGGAAATAACGCTTCAGCTCATCCGTCTGTTCGGGCCAACCCAGCGTGCCGATGGGCCAGAGGCCGGAGGAGAACCACGTGTCGAGGACGTCGGGGTCGCGGGTCAAGGTCTTGCCCGGCGCCATAGCCTGCGCATCAGCCTCTGTAGGCGCGCAATATTGCCCACCATCCTCATCATACCACACCGGAATCTGGTGCCCCCACCACAACTGCCGCGAGATGCACCAAGGCTCGATATTCTCCAGCCAGTGATAATAGGTCTTCTCGCCGCTCTCCGGGACGATCTTCACGCGTCCAGAGCGCACCGCCTCCAGCGCAGGGCCGACGACCTTTTCGGCATCGACGAACCACTGGTCGGTCAGCATTGGCTCGATGACCACTTTCGACCTGTCACCAAAGGGTTGCATGATCTTCTTCGCCTCGACCAGCGGCACCAGCGCCGCCGGGTCGTCATCTTCGCCCAGCTTGCGGCCCAGCCGCGGGTCATCCGCGCGGGTTATCATTGCCAGCCCCTCTGCGGTGATTTCCTCGACCACGGCCTTGCGCGCCTCATAGCGGTCAAGGCCGCGCAGGTGGTCGGGGACAAGGTTCAGCGCATCTGCCGCGGCCTCGGTCAATACCCGCTCGCCCCGCGCAACTGCGCCTGCAACCGCCGTCGCCTCGGCATAGGGCGCGCCGTCGTCGCGCATCCGCGCACGGGTATCCATCAGCCGATACATCGGAATCCCGCTGCGCTTTGCCACTCCATAGTCATTGGCGTCATGCGCGCCGGTAATCTTGACCGCGCCAGAGCCGAAATCCGGGTCGGGATACTCATCCGTGATGATCGGGACCAGGCGGCGATGCTCCTTCGGTCCAACCGGGATTTCACATAGTTTTCCAACAATTGGCGCGTATCGTTCATCTGATGGATGAACGGCAACCGCGCCGTCGCCCAGCATGGTTTCGGGCCGCGTGGTGGCGATGGAGATGTAGTCGCGTTCCTCGTCAACCACCACATTGCCATCCGCGTCCTTCTCGACATAGCGATAGGTGATCCCGCCCGCGAGCGGATATCTGAAATGCCACATATGGCCATCAGTCTCGATATTCTCGACCTCGAGATCGGAAATCGCGGTCTCGAAACGGGGGTCCCAGTTGACCAGCCGCTTGCCGCGATAGATCAGGCCCTTGGTGTACATGTCGACAAAGACCTTGATGACGGCGTCGTGGAAATTCGGGCCTGACCCGGTATCGGGGTCGCCCTTGGCGCCGCCCATGGTAAAGGCTTCGCGCGACCAGTCGCAGGAGGCCCCGAGCCGCTTCAACTGCCCGATGATCGTGCCGCGCGACTTGACCTTCTGCTGCCAGACGCGCGCGATGAAACGCTCGCGCCCCATCTCGGTCCGTGAGGGCTCGCCATTGGCAGCCATCTCGCGCTCGGTCACCATCTGGGTTGCAATTCCGGCATGGTCGGTCCCTGGCTGCCAGAGCACGTCATAGCCCTGCATCCGCTTCCAGCGCACGAGGATGTCCTGCAACGTATTGTTGAAGGCATGACCGATATGCAGGTTGCCGGTCACATTGGGCGGCGGGATCATCACGCAGAAGGCCTCGTCGCGCGACCGGTTGGCGCCGGCCTGAAACGCGCCTGCCTCTTCCCAGAGCGAGGCAATCCGCACTTCGGCCGAAGCCGCGTCGAAGGTCTTGTCCATGGTCATCGTCTCGCGTCCCGATCTGCTGCAGGCCGGTCGTATGTAACGCCCCCTCCGCCCAAGGGAAAGCCCTTCTCCGGCAGCAGAAGACAGATGCGCCGATGGCGGGTTTCGGCTATGTTTCGTGCGCGGCAGCAAGGACAGCAAGATGCAGCGCAAACCGGTTTCCTATTGGCGCCTGTTCCGGCAACTGGGGCTCTACTGGGCGCTCTTTCCGCTGTTCTTCGCGCTGGTATTCGGCACTGTCGGCATCTCGATGGCACGCGAGGCCGCGCTGCTGGCGCGCGAAGGTGTAGTCACCGAGGCGCTCGTACTGGAAAAGCAGATCGAACGGCGGCGATCCTCGGACGGGAATGACAGCACCTCCTACTTTCTGCGCTACACCTACCGCCCAGAGGAAAGGGCAGAGCCGGTAACGCGCAGGCAGGGGGTCAGCCGCACGTTTCATGACCGGGTGCAGGTGGGCGATCAGATCCCCGTGACCTATGCCTGGTCTCGACCGGAGCGCGCCTCGGTCGATGTCGCACATGACCGGTTGGGAGCATGGATCTTTGGCGGCTTCGGAACTCTCGCCGCGCTGGTCGCGCTGGGTTTGGGCACCTGGATGATTGGCCGCAAGCTCTCGATCCTGCGGGCGCTGCGCCACGGCGAGGTGCGGCAGGCCCGCGTGAGCGAAATTCGCGCGACCAATGTACAAAAGAACAAGCGCACGCAATATGTGCTGCACTGGACCGACGCGAAGGGCAATGAGGGCAAGTCGATGATGGCGGATTTCAGTCGCCTTGCCGCGCATCCGGCCGGCAGCGTGATCGTGGTCTATGTGGACCCGAAAACCGGGCGCGGCTGGTGGGAAGAGCAGATCTGAGCCTCAGGCGCGGCGAATCGTGTCGCCGATCTCGACGCGGGGGGAAAGCTCGATCCGCTTGCCACCGATCACCCCGTCATCCGATATTCCCGCCACGATCTCGGCAGCCTTCACGCCAATCTCGCGCCTGCAGGCATTGGTCGTGGCCAGCCGCATCCGCAACCCGTCGAGCAGTTCCAGACCGTTGAATCCGGCAAGCCCGATCCTGCCGGGAACGTCCAACCCCTGATCGAGGCAGTAAAGCAGCCCCCCTGCCCCGATCATGTCGTTTGAATAATAAAGAAAATCCAGATCCGGCGCGCCTTCGAGGATGGCTTGCGTCATCTCGCGGCCCTTGGCCATTGATGAGCCGCCCGCATAATGCTCGGTCGCGACCAGGTCCAGACCGGCCTCCTGCAACACTTCGGAAAAACCCTCGATGCGTTTGCGCGCGCGGTGATCGTCGGGCATTTTCGAACCCAGAAAACCAATCCTGCGATACCCTGCCGCCAGAATTGTCTGCGCCATTTCGCGGCCTGCGCGCCGATGCGAGATGCCGACCATCGAATCGATGGGCTCGCCGTCGATATCCATGATCTCGACGATCGGAATGCCGGAATTGGCCAGCATTGCATGGGCCGCCTCGGTATGCTCGAGCCCTGCCACGATCATCCCCGAGGGCCGCCATGACAGCATCTCGTAGATGACATTCTCTTCGCGTTCGGTCTTGTAGTCGCTTGCACCGAAGACCGGTTGCAGGCCCGATTCCTCCAGCGCCTCGGAAATCCCGGACAACACTTCGGGAAAGACCATGTTGGAGAGCGAGGGAATCACCACGCCAACCAGATTGACGCGCTGGCTGGCCAGTGCGCCCGCGATCTTGTTGGGCACATATCCAAGCTTCTTGGCCGCCGCGAGCACCTTCTCGCGCGTCGCGGGCGAGACATCGGCGCGATTTCGCAACACGCGGCTGACGGTCATCTCGCTGACGCCGCTGGCCTCGGAAACATCGCGCAATGTCAGCGGGCGATGCGCGTCTGGGGGAAGATAGGGGGGCAAGGCTCTCGCTTCCTGCAAATGATGTGACAGCGCATGTTAGCGCTGCATTCCGTCCGGGCCAAGAGCCCACGGACATGCTTCGGGGTGATGACAGGAGCGCAGAAAGCCTGTAAGCGCTTTGCTGTCGGCCCCGTGGCTCAACTGGATAGAGCAGCCCCCTCCTAAGGGGCAGGTTGCAGGTTCGAATCCTGCCGGGGTCACCATCACAATGCGCGTGGTCTATCCGGCAGAGGCAGAGGCCCCCATCACATGGGCCAGTTCGGCACCCGAAAGCACCACGTGGCGCGCGCGTCCGACGATCAGCGGGTCCGGCTCGCGGGCAATCGCGGTGTCCTTGTCGGGGTATTCCAGTGTCGAGAGGACGTGTTTCATGCATTCCAGCCGCGCGCGTTTCTTGTCCTTGGACTTGATGACCGTCCAGGGCGCGTCGGCCGTATCGGTATAGAAGAACATCGCCTCCTTGGCCTCGGTGTATTCGTGCCACTTGTCCAGCGACGCCTTGTCGATGGGCGAGAGTTTCCATCGCTTGAGCGGATCGGTCTCGCGCGAGGCGAAGCGGCGGCGCTGTTCCTCGGGTGTGACCGAGAACCAGAACTTGTAGAGCCGGATTCCCGACCGCACCAGCATCCGCTCGAACTCGGGGGCCTGGCGCATGAATTCCAGATAATCCGTGGGCTTGCAGAAGCCCATCACCCGCTCGACACCTGCGCGATTATACCAGCTGCGGTCATAGAAGACCATTTCGCCCGAGGTCGGCAGATGCTCGACATAGCGCTGGAAATACCATTGCCCGAGTTCCCTTTCCGAGGGCTTGTTCAACGCCACGACGCGCGCGAAACGCGGGTTCAGGTGCTCGTTGAAGCGCTTGATCGTACCACCCTTGCCGGCAGCGTCGCGCCCTTCAAACAGGAATACGAAGCGCTCGCCCGTCTCGATGGCCCATTTCTGCACTTTCAGCAGTTCGGCCTGAAGCAGCGCCTTTTCCTCTTCATAGGGGTTGCGCGCCATCTTGTAGCGGTAAGGGTAGCGGTCGGATTCGAAGAACTGGCGGATTTCCTCGTTGGTCAGGCTGTCGGGGTCCGGCTGCCAGCGATGGTCTCTCGGCGCTGTGCGAAGCTTTTTGCCGGGTTCTTCCGCGCCAGGGGCGTCGGTGCCGGACATGACCTCTGGCTCGCCTATGGGCACAGGTATCGGCTCGAACGCGTTAATGGCAATGTCCCGGGACTCCGGCGTGACAGCGGTTTCGGACATGGAAAGGCTCCTGAAGTGATTGCACCAAAAGACCTTTCAAGCCCTAGGGACCGGACAAAATCCTGTCCTTGATACTGATCAAAACGGGTGGGGGGAACGCAGATTTTGCCGGGCTGTGACCTTCTGGTCACGTCCGGTGCATCAGGACAGGGGGCGCTGCGCCAGGATGACCCCGAGCGCCATGAAGCCAATCCCCACCAGACGGGTCGGGTCGAGCGGGCGGATGCGCGCCCCGAACAGGCCGAAATGGTCGATCACCGAAATCGCGACGATCTGGCCCAGCAGGACGAACATCACCGCATTGCCGACCCCGAATCGTGGCGCCACCCAGGAGATCGAGAGCAGGTAGAAGGCGATCAGAAGACCCGCGAGAAACAGATGTCTGGGCTGGACCGGCAGTTGCGCAAAGGCGCGCAACTCGCCAAAGGTCATGGCCACCATGCTGGCCGCAAGGCAGGCGATCAGGAACATTGCCGCTGCTGCGACCGCAGGCGAGGCAATGCGTCCGCCCAGCTGCGCATTGAGCGCGGCCAGCACGGGCACTCCGACCCCTGCCGCCAGCATGATGAGCGCGTATCTGACTGTCTCTGGTGCCATGGTCCTGCCTCCGCCCCGGAAAGGTGCCTGCAATCGCGCGCCAATGCCAGCCGAATCCGCGCTTGCACAGCCCACGAGGCGCGCGGATAGTGGCGCGCATGACAATGACCCTTCTCTCTATCGGACATGGCTACAGCGCTCAGGGGCTGGAGGCGCTCTTGCTGCCACGCGGGGCGCGCATCATCGGCACCACCCGCAGCCCCGACAAGGCCCGCGCCATGCAGGCGCGCGGGGTGACTCCGCTGATCTGGCCGGGCAACCCGCTGCCGCTGTCAGAGGTCACGCATCTGCTGTCTTCGGTCGCGCCCGCAGGCGTGGACCCGGTGCTGGCAGCCCATGCCGACGACATCGGCCGCGCGCAACACCTGCGCTGGGGTGGCTATCTTTCGACCATCGGGGTCTATGGTGACCGGCAGGGCGACTGGGTGGACGAGGAAGACGCACCCGACGCCACCTCGGAGCGCGCGCGGGCGCGGCTGCGGGCCGAGGCGGGCTGGAGAGAGGCGTTCGACCGGGCAGGCGTGCGGCTGCACATCTTCCGGCTGGGGGGAATTTACGGCCCCGGGCGCGGCCCTTTCGCAAAGCTCCGTACAGGCCGTGCCGAGCGGGTGGTGAAACCCGGACAGGTCTTTTCGCGCATCCACCAGGAGGACATCGCCCAAGCGCTCCATCTGGCGATGCTTTCGGATATCGGCAGCCGCATCTTCAACCTGTGCGATGACGCCCCCGCCCCACCACAGGATGTGCTGGCCCATGCCGCAGGGCTGCTGAGGATCCCGGTGCCACCGGAAGTGCCCTTTGACAAGGCCGACCTCTCGCCCATGGCGCGCAGTTTCTACGCCGACAACAAGCGCGTGCGCAATGATCGCGTGAAGCGTGACCTTGGACTTGAGTTGCGCTACCCGGACTATCAGAGCGGGCTGGCCGCGATCCTGGCGGCAGAGGGGTGATTGCCAAGCGCGCGTGGGCGCGCTACCTCGCGCCCCATGCCACGCTATGCATTGAAGATCGAGTATGATGGAAGGCCCTTCCGTGGCTGGCAGGCCCAGTCGGGCCTGCCTTCGGTGCAGACCGCCATCGAGGCGGCGCTGGCGCGGCTGGAGCCGGACTTGCCGCGCATCGCGGCAGCCGGGCGGACCGATAGCGGCGTGCATGCGACCGGGCAGGTCGCACATTGCGACCTGACGCGCGACTGGGATCCGTTCCGCCTGTACGAGGCGCTCAATCACCATCTGCGCCTGGCCCCGGTTTCGGTCGTGGCCTGTGCGCGCGTGGATGCGGATTTTCATGCGCGATTCTCGGCGCTGGAGCGGCGCTATCTGTTCCGCCTGCTCAACCGGCGCGCACCACCGGCGCTGGAGGCTGGCCGTGTCTGGCATATCCGTCATGTGCTCGCCCTCGATCCGATGCGGGAGGCCGCGCGCCATCTGCTGGGGAAGCATGATTTCACCACCTTCCGCGCCAGCCAGTGCCAGGCCGCATCTCCTGTCAAGACCCTCGATGCGCTGGAGATCGAGACGGTGGAAATGCCCGAAGGCCGGGAAATCCGTTTCCATCTGCGCGCGCGCTCCTTCCTGCACAATCAGGTGCGCAGCATGGTCGGCACACTTGAACGGGTTGGAGCCGGGGCCTGGTCGCCCGGGGAAGTGAAGGCAGCACTCGATGCGCGCGACCGTGCGGCCTGCGGCCCTGTCAGCCCGCCTGACGGGCTGTATCTGACCGGGGTGGGCTATGCGCGAGACCCGTTCCATTCCGGGGCCGAGACAGGGGGGCTGTCTGCCCCCCCTTGACCCCCCCGAGGATATTTTTCAAGGATGAAGGGGGAAGGTCAGCTGCTCTCTTCGATGACCACCAGATCGCGCTCGGCGGCACCTAGGGCAAAGCTCAGCGCCTCCTGGTATTCGGGCGAATTGTAGCAGGCCACGGCCGCTTCAAGCGAGGGAAATCGTGCCACCACATTGCGCGCGCGATCCTTGCCTTCGAGCTGAACATAGCGGGTGGCACGCGCCAGAAAGACGCCACCATGCGCGGCGATCGCTCCGGTCGCGCGCTTGGCATATTCGCCGTAAGCCTCGGGGTCGGTCACGTCGACATGGGCGATCCACAGCGCACTCATGCGTCCACTCCTTCGATAAGTCCTGCAACAGCCTTGAGTGCGGCGTCGGCCTGCGTGATATCCGCACCGCCCCCTTGCGCCATGTCGGGTCGTCCGCCTCCGCCCTTGCCGCCGAGGGCGGCGACGGCCGCACGCACCATGTCGACCGCCGAAAGCCGGTCTGTCAGATCGGGCGTCACACCTGCCGCAACTGCCGGCCTCGCGCCGGTATCGGCAATCAGCACCACGGCGCCAGAGCCGAGCCGTTCCTTCATCGCGTCGATCAGGCCGGGCAGATCCTTGCCGCTTACCCCTTCCATGACCCGGGCGATAAGCCTGATACCGGCGATTTCACGCATGTCGTCGCCGGGTTCGCCTCCGCCCATGGCAATCTGTCGCTTGAGCTGTGAGACTTCATTGGCGAGCGCGCGACGTTCGTCAAGAAGGGCCTTCACGCGCTCGGGAACATCCTGCGCCGGGGCTTTCAGCAATCCTGCAACCGTATCCAGTCGGGCCTCCTGCGTGCGCAGGTAATCGAGCGCGGCCTGGCCGGTCAGTGCCTCGACCCGCCGCACCCCGGCGGAGGAAGCCGAATCACCCAATGCGACAAAGGCACCGATGTCACCGGTGCGCGCGACATGGGTGCCGCCGCAGAGTTCGAGCGAATAGGTGTTGCCCTCAACCCCCTTGCCCGACCCGGGCTGCACGCCCATCGCGACCACGCGCACCTCATCGCCATATTTCTCGCCGAACAGCGCCTGCGCACCCAGTGCACGCGCCTCGTCCGGCGTCATGATACGGGTTTCGACGGGCGCGTTCTGGCGGATATGGGCGTTCACCTCGGCCTCGACCTGCGCAAGCTGCTGTGCACTGAGCCCGGCACCATGGCTGAAGTCGAAGCGCAGACGGTCGGACGCATTGAGCGAGCCTTTCTGCGCGACATGGTCCCCCAGCGCGCGGCGCAGCGCCTCGTGCAGCAGATGCGTGGCCGAATGGTTGGCGCGGATGAGAGAACGGCGGCGGTGATCGACCTCGAGTTTCACGGGCTGGCCACGGGTGATCTCGCCCTCGGTCACGCGCGCGAGGTGGAGAATGACACCCGCAGAGCGGCGCGTGTCCGTAACCTCGGCCACACCCGTGGCCGAGCGGATGAAACCCGTGTCACCGACCTGCCCTCCGGCCTCGGGATAGAAGGGCGTCTGGTTGGTGACGATCTGCACCTCTCCCGCCGCACTTTCGACCTCTGCCCCATCGGCGACCAGCGCCAGCACCTGGCCCTCTGCGCGTTCCATGTCATAGCCGAGGAACTCGCTTGCCCCGAACCGGTCGGCAAGATCGAACCAGAGGGTCGCGTCAACCGCCTCGCCCGACCCGGCCCAGCTGGCCCGCGCCCGGGCTTTCTGCTCGGCCATGGCGGCATCGAACCCCGCGACATCGACGGCGCGTCCGCGCTCGCGCAATGCATCCTGCGTCAGGTCCAGCGGGAAGCCATAGGTGTCATAAAGCCTGAAGGCGGCCGCGCCCGGCAGGGTCGCGCCCTCTGGCAGGCCCTCGAGCTCGGCATCAAGCAGCTTGAGGCCCCTGTCGAGCGTCTGACGGAAACGGGTTTCCTCGGCGCGCAGCGTTTCGGTAATCAGCGCCTGTGCCTCGCGAAGTTCCGCATAATGCCCGCCCATCTGCGTGACGAGCGCGGGCACAAGCCGGTACATCACCGGGTCCTGGGCTCCCAGCATATGCGCGTGGCGCATCGCGCGGCGCATGATGCGCCGCAACACATAGCCGCGCCCGTCATTGGACGGCATCACACCATCCGCGATCAGGAAGGAGGTTGCGCGCAGATGGTCGGCAATGACCCGGTGATGGGTCTTGCCGGGGCCGTCCGGGTCGGTCGAGGTGACATGCGCGCTGGTCTCGATCAGGGCGCGCATGAGGTCAGTGTCGTAATTGTCATGCTTGCCCTGCAGGAGTGCGCCGATGCGCTCCAGCCCCATGCCCGTGTCGATCGACTGGCGCGGCAGGTCGGTCAGGCGGCCGTCCTCATGCTGTTCATTCTGCATGAAGACGAGATTCCATATCTCGATGAAGCGGTCGCCATCCTCCTCCGGACTGCCTGGAGGGCCGCCCCAGATGCTGGGGCCATGGTCGAAGAAGATCTCGGTGCAGGGGCCGCAAGGGCCGGTCGGCCCCATGCGCCAGAAATTGTCATCTGTCGGGATCCGGATGATGCGGTCGTCAGCCAGTCCCGCCACCTTCTTCCAGATCGCGGCGGCTTCGTCATCCGTGTGATAGACGGTGACGAGCAGACGTTCCTTCGGAATGTCGAAATCCCTGGTCAGCAATTCCCATGCAAAGGGGATGGCGTCGGACTTGAAATAATCGCCAAAGCTGAAATTGCCCAGCATCTCGAAGAAGGTGTGGTGACGTGCCGTGTAGCCGACATTGTCGAGATCGTTATGCTTGCCCCCCGCTCGCACGCATTTCTGCGAGGTCGCCGCGCGGTTGTAATCGCGATGCTCGAGCCCGGTGAAGACATTCTTGAACTGAACCATGCCCGAATTCGTGAACATCAGGGTCGGGTCGTTGCGCGGGACAAGTGGTGAACTGTCCACCACCGCGTGGCCCTGACGGGCGAAGTAATTCAGAAATGTCGAGCGGATATCGTTGAGGCTGGCCATCGTTCGTCTCCGGCGCGGGATGCGGGTTGGCCCGGTTTAGCCCTGTGCCGGGGGGCTGTCCACACCCCTGAGAGCCGCAAGGGGGGGTGATTTCGTCACCCGATCCCCGTTTCGAATGCGCCCGTCCTGCACGACCCGGCAAAGGATGCCGCGCAGCCTGAGCGGGCGGTTCTCGGGTGCGTTGATCCAGACGCGGGAAGAAGCACCATAGCGCGCCGCCCATTTCACGCAGGCGTCATTGAAGATATCCGACACTTCCAGCAGCGCGGTACCGACCCTCAGCACGTGGCCCGGTGGCAGATTGGCCTCGGACAGGTCCATGTCCGTGATGAATGTGTCCCCCGGATGCACGATCTCGGTGCGCCTGCGCCAGACCTGGTCGAGCACGCGCCGCGACAGGATGCATATCTGGATGCCCGGGTGCGGCGCACCATCCGGAGTGCGCAACCAGGGGCGCGTTGCCCAGCGCTCGCCGACAATGCCCGCGCTGCGGGTCACGGTGACTTCCGGCACAAAGCGGCGATGCCCGTAATCGGGCCGCAGGCACAGCATCTCTACTCTGCCTCCATCCGCGGGCGCAGCCATGACATGCGGCAGTGCGGCCTCGAGTTCTGCCAGCGAAACCTGATCAGGCGTCATGCTGCCAGATCCGGATTCTCGCGGCGGGTCACTCCTCCATGAGCGGCTCATCGCCTTCGGTCATCTTGAAGTCCAGTCCGTGGGCCGCGCGGATCTTGTCCTCGATGTCATGGGCAATCTGCGGGTTGTCCTTCAGGAAGCTCTTTGCATTCTCGCGTCCCTGCCCGATCCGCTCGTCACCATAGGAATACCAGGCGCCCGATTTCTCGACCACACCGGCCTTCACGCCCAGATCCAGCAATTCGCCCCGCTTGGAAATTCCCTCGCCATACATGATGTCGAACTCGACCTGCTTGAAGGGCGGCGCGACCTTGTTCTTGACCACTTTCACGCGGGTCTGGTTGCCCACGACCTCGTCACGATCCTTGATCGAGCCGATGCGGCGAATGTCCAGTCGGACAGAGGCGTAGAATTTCAGCGCATTGCCACCGGTCGTGGTTTCGGGAGAGCCGAACATCACCCCGATCTTCATCCGGATCTGGTTGATGAAGATCACCATGCAATTGGACCGCGAGATCGAACTGGTCAGTTTGCGCATGGCCTGGCTCATCAGCCGGGCGTGAACGCCCACCGAACTGTCGCCCATGTCACCCTCGAGTTCGGATTTGGGCGTCAGGGCGGCGACCGAATCGACCACGACGAGTGACACTGCGCCCGAACGCACCAGCGTGTCCACGATTTCAAGCGCCTGCTCGCCTGTATCAGGCTGCGAGATCAGCAATTCGTCCAGATCGACCCCAAGCTTGCGGGCATATTGCGGGTCAAGCGCGTGTTCGGCATCGACAAAGGCGCAGACACCGCCTTTCTTCTGTTCTTCTGCGACGACATGCAGGGTCAGCGTGGTCTTGCCCGAGGATTCTGGGCCGTAGATCTCGACCACGCGGCCCTTGGGCAGACCTCCAATCCCCAGCGCGATATCAAGCCCGAGCGACCCGGTGGAGGTTGATTCGATCTCGGTCACCGGGTTGTCGCCACCCAGCTTCATGATCGAGCCCTTGCCGAACTGCCGCTCTATCTGGGCCAGCGCGGATTCCAGCGCTTTCTGCTTTTCTGCACTCCGCTTGTCGGTCATGGTCAAAAGGTCCGCTACTGCCATTTTCCAGCCCCTTATTTCACAGCGCGCCATGCACGGCAATCGCCCGTTTGTTCACCTAAAGTTCCTTAGCCCATCCTGAAGTACAAAGCGAGAACTTTTTGCGCGATCACCTCATATTAGGATGAATCGGTTAAGAATTTCTTTCTGACGCCATTGGGCGGGACGGGCATTGCATCAGGCGCAGGGCGGGGTTTCGGCGCTTGCAATGGTCAGGGAAGCAATCCTGACATATATCACCCGCATGGGAGGAAACGCCTCGACAGAAAAGGGTTTCCAAATGACAAGTCTTACCACGAATACCTTCGCTGGGTCTCCGGGCCGCTTGCGCAATGCGATGGACGGCGTGATGGCCTTTCTGGTCCTGCTGGCCGAAGCCTCGCCCCGCTATCGGTTGCTGCAGAAATACAACGCACTCAGCGACGAGCAACTGGCCGAAATGGGCATCAGCCGCGCCGATGTCGTCGAGCGGGTCTTTGGCGCGCGCGTTCACTATTGAGACATTCGCAAACGGCGCCCCAGCACCTCGCGAATGGCGGCCTCGGTTCCGGGGGTCTGCGCGTGCAGCAGAGCGAAGGCGCCGGGAGGCAGGTCGGCCCGCTGCAGCACTTCGGCCAGATGCGTCGCAAAGATGGCCCAGTCAGGGGGTGGGCACCAGATCACCCCGCCCCGCAAGCCCGCCCCGAGCGCGGCACCGAATGTCTCGCCGGGACGCGTTCCGTGCGCCGACGTGATCGGTGCTCCCAGAATCACGCGCTGCCCCGGCCCGCAGGGCGCGACCATGGCCCGGGCAAGTACGCCGATCTGCTCGGGGTCGATCTGCATCCCCGTCTGATGCGCATGCGCCGCGCAGAGGCTCGCGGCCGACTGCCCGATCATATCCGCCGCCCGCGCGCATGAGCGGGCATCCGCCGCGCGCAGTGCGCTCGCGGCCCGCGCGATATCCCGTGCCTCTGCCGGCACGATCTGGCCCAGCGCCCGCCCATCGGGGTGGCACAGCGGCAGGGCGCGGGTCGCAAAGGGGACCCGCCAGCGCCCGGCCAAGAAATGCGAGAAGAGACGTTCCGAATAATCCTCGAACATGACTCTGCCTAGCAGGCCACGCAGGGCGCTTCCAGCGCCACTTGCCAAAGCCGACGCCTTGAGCCACCACAGGCGGATGACCCAGCCGCCGGAAATCCTGTGCATTGGCGCAGCACTTTGGGACGTGATCGGCCGCGCACCGCAACGGATGCGTCCTGGCGCCGATGTGCCTGGACAAATGACACGCCTGCCGGGGGGGGTTGCGCTCAACATAGCTTTGGCGCTGGCCCGACAGGGAATGCGGGCCGCGATTCTGGCCGCTGTGGGACGCGATGCGCTGGGCGATGCGCTGGTCGCGGAGGTCGCCGCACAGGGTGTGGAGACCGGCTTTCTCTATCGTCCGGAGGACCTTCCGACCGATGCCTACATGGCCATCGAGGACGCCGACGGCCTGATTGCCGCGATTGCCGATTCCAGCACGCTGGAGACCGCTGGCCAGTACCTGCTCGATCCGCTGGCAGATGGTCGGCTCGGTACGGAAACGGCCCCCTATGCCGGAATGATCGCGCTGGATGGTGGCCTGACACATGCCCAGTTGTCCGGGCTTGCGAGCGCGCGGATCCTTTCGCGCGCCGATCTGCGGCTGGTCCCGGCCTCGCCCGGAAAGGCCGCGCGGCTGATGCCTTTCTTCGACCGGCCGCAGACCATATTCTACCTCAATCGCGAGGAAGCCGGGATCCTCTGCGCCAGCAGCTTTGCCGATTCAGCCTCGGCTGCGCTGGCGATGCTGGCGCGCGGCGCCGGCCGAGTTATCATCACGGATGGCGCCGCGGCAGCATGCGACGCCGATGCAGGTGAGATGATCACCCGCACCCCACCTGTCGTGCGGGTGCAAAGGGTTACCGGCGCGGGCGATACCTTCATGGCTGTGCATATGGCGCTGGAATTTCTGGGCGCATCGCGTCGCGACGCGCTCGAGCATGCGCTGCGCATCGCCGCCGATCATGTCGCCATGGCACCGGAGACCCGAGCACCATGAGATTGCCTTCGGACTGCTCACCGCGCGACATCCTCGCGCTTGAACTCGCGAGGGGCACCCTCGCGGCGCGGATATCCGCGCAACTCCGCCCAGACTGACCTGCCCTTCATCCGGAGACCTGACCCCATGCCGCCGCTCACATTCGCCCCCGACGTACAGGCCGCCCGCGAGGCTGGCCGCCCTCTGGTGGCGCTCGAATCCACCATCATCACCCATGGGATGCCATGGCCGAAGAACGTCGAGATGGCCCGCACCGTCGAGGCCGACATTCGCGAGGCTGGCGCAGTGCCTGCAACAATCGCCGTGATGGAGGGCCGGATCCACATCGGCCTGACCGAGCCGCAGCTCACCCGGCTCGCACAGGCCGGCGAGGTCATGAAACTCAGCCGCGCCGACCTGGCGGTGGCGCTTGCCACAAGCCGGATGGGCGCCACGACAGTCGCGGCCACCATGATCTGCGCGCGCCTCGCCGGGATCGATGTCTTTGCGACTGGCGGCATCGGCGGGGTGCATCAGGGCGCAGAGCAGAGTTTCGACATCTCGGCCGACCTGCAGGAACTTGCGCAGACCCGTGTCACGGTCGTCGCAGCGGGGGCCAAGGCCATTCTCGACCTGCCCAAGACGCTCGAGGTGCTGGAAACGCTGGGCGTGCCGGTCATCGCTTGCGGGCAGGATGCCTTTCCGGCCTTCTGGTCGCGCGACTCGGGGCTAACAGCGCCCCTGCGACTGGATCATCCGCAGGATATCGCCCGCGCACATCTGATGCGCGCGCGCCTCGGCCTGCCCGGAGGCCAGCTTGTCGCGAACCCCATTCCCCCCGCGGCCGAGATTCCGGCGGACCGGCTTGCACCGCTGATCGCGCAAGCGCAGGCCGAAGCCGCGGCGCAGGGCATCAGCACCAAATCGGTCACGCCCTTCATGCTCTCCCGCCTGTTCGAGCTGACCGAAGGCGCCTCGCTTGCAGCCAATATCGCGCTTGTGCGCAACAATGCGCTTCTGGCCGCCGGGATTGCCCGCGCGCTGGTCGCAGAGAGACGCTTGTAATCCGCTTGCCCCTCCCCCATCTTGCGCGAGACCCAGAAAGACGAGCACCCCATGAGTAGTGAACCGGGAAAACGTGGCCTGATTGCCTGGCTGCGCGGCAATTTCCTCGCCGGGCTGGCCGTGATCGCACCCGGCGTGCTGACCATATGGCTGATCTGGAATGTCATCACCTGGATCGACGGGCTGGTGCTGCCGCTGATACCACGCCGCTTTCACCCGGAAACCATGCTGGGATGGGATATTCCGGGCGCGGGCGTCGTGATCTTCGTCGCCTTCACTCTGGTCATGGGCTATTTTACCAAGGGGCTGATCGGACGCACGCTTGTTACCTGGGGCGAGCGGATCGTCGAGGCAATGCCGGTCGTCCGGTCGATCTACAACGCCGTCAAGCAGATCGCCGACACGATCCTGTCGCGGCAGGCGCCGACCTTTGACCGTGCCTGCCTTGTGCAATACCCCCGCCCCGGCATCTGGGCCGTGGCCTTCATCTCGACCACCACGCGGGGCGAGATCGGCGAGCATCTGGCCGAAAACGGCGAGATGATCTCGGTGTTCCTGCCCACGACTCCGAACCCGACCTCGGGCTTTCTGCTGTTCGTGCCGCGCGCGGATGTTATCGAACTCGACATGGCGATCGAGGATGCGGCGAAACTGGTGATCTCGGCGGGGCTGGTCTATCCGGATTCGCGCAAGCTCAAAGGGGTGAAATTGCCGACTCTCAACCAAACATCGCCTCAAGGCTGACACTGGCGCGGGTGTTCAGATCGTCCTTGTGGCCGGCAAGGAACCCCTCGCAGGCCCGTCGGCCCGCCTGTTTCAGCGTATGCAGCAAATAGGGCGTCGGGGTTACCTTGCTGGTGACCGAGAGCGTGGTCATCAGGTCGTCATCGGCAACCATGTGCACCAGAACATCCTTCATCGTGCCGCGCTCCATCTGGCCCCCGGCGATCAGTTCCTTGACGAAATGGACCGCGCGCAATTCTCGCAGCAGGGAGGAGTTGAAGCTGATCTCGTTGATCCGGTTCTGAATTTCCTGGGGCGTCTGGGGCACGTCCTCGCGCCGCATCGGGTTGATGTTCACGATCACGATGTCATCGGGCAGATGTGCTGCGAAAAGCGGAAACAGCGCCGGGTTGCCGGTATAGCCGCCATCCCAGAACGCCTCTGACTCGCCGGTCTTCGGGTCCATGAACTCGACGGCCTGAAACAGCGTCGGCAGGCAGGCGGAGGCCAGGATCACCTCGCCCGAGACCTCGTCCCCCGAAAAGACCCGGATCTTGCCGCTGCGCACATTGGTGGTCGCGATATGCAACTCCGGCCCTTCGGTGGCGCAGACCTGATCGTAATTCAGCGAGCGCACCACCGGCTCGAGCGGATTGCGGTAAAGCGGACCGTAGTGATAGGGGCTGGTGACCAGTGCCGCGACATCCGTCGGCGAGACCGGCATCATCCGCTCCATCCAGGAATTGATCACACCCACAGGCGGCAGCGCCTGCGCGATCCAGCCGGTCAGACGCAGATCATGCACCGCACCCACCTGATGCCAGACCTGATCGAGCAGCACGCGCGCGCCCTGCGCCCCGGCGACCGCCCAGCCGGCCTTGAGCGCCGCCCCGTTCAGCGCCCCCGCCGAGGTGCCCGAGATCGCGGCAATCTCGATATCCTTCTCCTGCAACAGCCGGTCCAGAACCCCCCAGGTAAAGGCGCCATGCGCGCCGCCGCCCTGTAGTGCCAGATTGATCCGCTTGCTCATGCCGCACCTGTCCCCGATTCCGAACCAGATGCCCGGCTGCTCTTTCGCAAAGCCCTCGCACCAGGTTCATTTCCCTGCCAAAAATACTCAATTCCAGGCGCGCGCCCCGGACGGGCGCCACAGGGCAGTCACCCCGCCATCACAGCGCCGTCCAGCCGCCATCCACCGAGATCGTGGTCCCGGTGATCTGCGCGGCAGCATCCGAACACAGGAACACCGCCGTGCCCCCCATCTGCTCGACCGTGGCAAACTCGCCCGAGGGCTGACGCGCGAGCATCACCTGTTTGATAACGGTCTCGCGGTCCATGTTGTGGGTCTTCATCTGGTCGGGGATCTGCTTTTCCACGATGGGGGTCAGAACGTAGCCCGGACAGATCGCATTGCAGGTAATCCCCTTGCCTGCAGCCTCCAGCGCCGTGGTCCTGGTCAGGCCGACAATCCCGTGCTTGGCCGCGATATAGGCCGATTTGTAGGGGCTTGCCGTCAACCCATGGGCCGAGGCGATGTTGATCACCCGCCCCCAGCCCGCCGCATACATGCCCGGCAGGGCGGCGGCCGTGGTGTGAAATGCCGACGAGAGGTTGATCGCAATGATCGCATCCCATTTTTCGACCGGGAATTCCTCGATCCGGGCGACATGCTGGATACCTGCATTATTGACCAGGATATCGCAGCCCCCCACCTGCCCGATCAGTGCGCGGCACTGATCGGGCCTCGACATGTCGGCCTGAACGTATCGCACGTCGGCCCCGGTCTCGGTGGCCAGTTCCGCGGCCAGCGCGTGGTCTCCGGGGGCGTCAGTGAAGGAATTGATGACCACGCTTGCGCCCGCCCGTGCGAGTTCGCGGGCGATTCCCAGTCCGATCCCCGAATTCGACCCGGTCACGACAGCGCGTCTGCCTGCCAGCTGCATCACTCTCTCCCTCATGCAATGTCTCTGCCCCGCAGCATAGCCATCACAGCGACAATGACCAGAGGGCGCGGTGGCGGCGCGCGGCGCATCCGACCGCGACGACCGAGGCGCAAGCCGCTACCGGTCTGACGACGCGCACAAAAAAACGCCCGCACGAGGCGGGCGTCAGTTATTGAGGCAGGTTTCATACAGGCAAGAAACCTATCGAGCAGTGACTTATATATAACCCCTCTCGACGGGCCTTCCAAGCTAAAAGTTTGAAAACTCGGGCAACGCATTGTAGCGTCTCGGGAAACCTGACCCTGCAATCACCCCGGAGCCGCCCGCACCATGCCCGTATCCTGCCATTACAAAGCCGTTATCGCCGCGATCGTCCCCTGTGTGCTCGGGGCGGGACTGGCGCTTGCCGAACCGCTGCATGGCATAGCTATGTATGGCGAGCCTGCCTTGCCACCAGATTTTGAGCATCTGCCCCATGTCAACCCCGATGCGCCCAAGGGCGGAAGGATCGTTCAGGGCGAGGTCGGCAGCTTCGACTCGCTCAACCCGCATATCCTGCGCGGCCGGACACCGTGGCAGTTGCAGTATCTCACCTATGAAAGCCTGATGGGCCGAAACTGGGACGAGCCCTTCACGCTCTACGGACTGCTGGCCGAATCGGTCGAGACGGATGCGGCGCGCAGTTACGTAGAATTTACCCTTCGTGAAGAAGCCCGATTCTCGGACGGCAGCCCGGTCACCGTCGAGGATGTCCTCTGGTCCTACGAGACGCTCGGCACGCTGGGCCATCCGCGCTATCATGGCACCTGGGCAAGGGTCGCCAGCGCCGAGGCCACCGGACCGCGTTCTGTGCGGTTCACCTTCACCGAACCCGACCGCGAACTGCCGCTGATCATGGGGCTGCGCCCGATCCTGAAAAAGGCGCAGTGGGAAGGGGTGGTTTTTGACGAATCGGGCACCTCCATCATCCCCATAGCGACGGCGCCATATGTCATCGACCGCTTCGAGGCGGGGCGCTATGTCTATCTGCGGCGCAACCCGGACTACTGGGGCCGCGACCTGCCCTTCATGCGAGGTCAGGCCAATCTCGACGAGATCCGAATGGAATTCTTCGGCGATGCCACCGCCATGTTCGAGGGCTTCACCTCGGGGCTGCTGAACACCATGCGCGAGACCAACGCCAATGCCTGGAACACGCGCTACAACTTTCCGGCCGTGCAGGCTGGCGAGATCGTGAAATCCGAGATTCCGCACCAGCGCCCGTCGGGGATTTCGGGATTCGTGATGAACATGCGCAACCCGCTCTTTGCCGACTGGCGCGTGCGCGAGGCGATGATCTATGCCTTCAATTTCGAACAGATCAGCCAGATCGTGAATGACAGCGTGGACCCGCGCATCACCTCGTATTTCTCGAACTCGGAACTGGGCATGCGCCCCGGCCCGGCCCAAGGGCGCGTGGCCGAATTGCTGGCCCCCTTTGCGGATGAATTGCTGCCCGGCGCGCTCGAGGGCTACACGATGCCGGTCTCGGATGGCTCCAGCGCGAATCGCGCCAACATGCGCGCCGCCACGGCACTTCTGGCTGAAGCCGGATGGGGGGCGGATGCTGCGGGCGTGCTGCGCAACGCCGATGGTTCTGCCTTCCGCTTCACCCTCCTGTTGCGGCAGGGCTCGAGCGAGGTGCAGGCGATTGCGGATATCTATGTCGAGGCGCTGAAACAACTGGGAATGGATGTCACGATCAGCCAGATCGACGCGGCCCAGTATACCGAGCGCAGCAATGCGTTCGATTTCGACATGACCTACTACCTGCGCGGCCTCTCGCTCAGCCCCGGTGCCGAACAGCGGCTCTACTGGGGGTCCGAAGCCGCCAGCACACCCGGCTCGCGCAACCTGATGGGCGTCGAGAGCGCAGCGATCGACACGCTGATCGAGGGCCTGCTGACCTCGGAGGATCATGACGATTTCATCGCCACTGCCCGCGCGCTTGACCGGGTGCTGACCTCCGGCCGTTTCGTGGTGCCGTTCTGGTTCACCGACCGCGCCCGCATTGCCCATGCGCGCGAGTTGCGCTTTTCCTCGCGACTGCCGGTCTATGGCGACTGGATCGGCTTTCAGCCCGATGTCTGGTGGTGGCAGGAATAACCGGTCACGTGCCTGTCACGGGCCCGGCGCGCTCTGACCACCCGACGGGGGCCCTGCAACCCGGTCCTTTCATCCTTGCCGAAATCCCCCTCGGGGGGGTCAGGGGGGGCAGACAGCCCCCCCTGCCTATGTGCCGGACGCAGCCGGGCGTTGCGGACAATCCCGCCGCACTTCTCGGTCCAGAAGCCCGGTCGCGATCAACATGCAGCGGTCGCGCGCCTCGAAGTAATAGCCCCGAGCGTACCACATCACCGCACGGTCGATATCGCCATCCGCGACCAGCCAGGCGCCGCGCAGGTAGCGGCCGGCATATCTGAGGTTGGTTTCTGCATCGAGCAACTCTTCCGGGCTGCCGGCAAACCCCATCTGGCGCGCGGTCTGCGGCAGGATCTGCATCAGACCCCAATAGGGGCCATTGCGCGCATGCGGCCGATAGTCGCTCTCGCGCTGGATGACCCGGTGCAGCAGCGTCTCGGGGATACCATGCTTGGCCGCATAGCGTTGCACGAGCTGGCGCATCTCGGGCGTCTCGCCAGGATAGAGCGCGGTCGGGGAAGCAGCCGCGCGCGAAACCTCGGGGCCGGGGCTGGCGCAGGCCATCAGACCGAAGCAAAGAATCGCAGGCGCAATCAGACGGATCATGCGCTATCCTTTCAAGGAAGCGGCCGGACGCACGCCAAATTCGTCAAGAATGGCGTCCAGGGCACTGGTTTTCGGGGTGTTTTCGGCTTTCAGCCGGTCGAAGCGTGCGCGCAGGCGGGTTTTTTCCGCGCCCTTGCAATCGTTCCAGGGCCGTCCTTGCAGGCCCATTTCCAGAACGTAATAGGCGATGAAATGAGGTCTTTGGCCTCCGCGCAGGAGCATGGCATAGGCCGCATCGGTGCCCATTTCGCGCAACTCCTCTGCACTGGTGATGCCCACCTGCGCGAAGGCGCCCTCCATCGCGGGGCCAAGATTGCGGATCGAGCGTATGGGTGTCGCCATGAGCAGCAGCGTTGAGCATCCCCCCTGTCGGGAACCTCTCATCTGCTAGCCTGCGGCACGAGAACTGCCTAGCATTTTCTTGTCGGCCAGGGGTGCCCGGCAGACGGATCGGCAAAATTCAGCCAGTCCTGGCCCTGGCGTGCCATGTCAGATCAGTGCCCAGTCGGTGAACCTGACCTCAGGCTTGTGTGCCGCCGCGTTACGGGGGTGGCCGGGCCGCGAATCCGCGCTCAGTTGCGGCATGGCGCCGGGACGGCCCGGGATGTGCGGGGCGGTCCGGCGGGGATTGGGGCCTGGAATATGCGTCGGTTGCATGGGAACTCTCCGGAACACTTGCGAGAACCCGCTCAGGAAACCTGCGAATCATGGCCAGATTCGGGCATGGTTAAGATTTCCCGCTCCCGATACGGAGACACCGTCTCAAATGTGGCCCCGATGCCACAACCCGGCCCGTTCAGGCCAGGTCACCCTCGGGTGTGATCCGGCTGTGCCCGCGCAGATAGGGGCGCAGGACCTCTGGCAGGTCCACGCTGCCATCCGCGCGCTGCCCGTTCTCCAGCACCGCAATCAGACAGCGCCCGACCGCCAGCCCCGAGCCATTCAGGGTATGGACGAATTCGGGTTTGCCGCCGCCTTCGGGCCGGAAGCGGGCATTCATGCGTCGGGCCTGGAAATCGCCGCAGACCGAAACCGAGGAAATCTCGCGGTAGCGCCCCTGCCCCGGCAGCCAGACCTCGATATCATGCGTCTTCTGCGCCCCGAACCCGATGTCGCCGGTGCACAGCACCATGGTGCGATAGGGCAGGTCCAGCCGCTCGAGCACAGTCTCGGCGCAGCGGGTCATGCGGGCGTGTTCCGCGAGGCTGTCATCCGGGTGGGTGATCGAGACCATCTCGACCTTCTCGAACTGATGCTGGCGCAGCATGCCGGTGGTATCCTTGCCGGCACTGCCCGCCTCGGAGCGGAAGCACAGCGTATGGGCCGTGAAGCGAAGCGGCAGGCTCGCGGCCTCAAGAATCTCGCCGGCGGCGAAATTGGTCATCGTGACTTCGGATGTCGGAATCAACCACCAGCCATTCGTCGTCTGATAGCTGTCCTCTGCGAATTTGGGCAACTGGTTGGTCCCGAACATGGCCTCGTCGCGCACCAGCACCGGGCTGTTCACCTCTGTAAGCCCATGCTCCTCGACATGCAGGTCGATCATGAATTGAGCCAGCGCCCGGTGCACCCGCGCGACGGCCCCGCGCAACACCACGAAGCGCGAACCGGCGAGTTTCGCCGCTGTCGCGAAATCCATGCCGGGGGCAACGCCTGCAATCTCGAAATGCTCGACCGGGGTAAAGTCGAAATCGTGCGGACTTCCGCGACGATAGAGTTCGACATTGTCGTTTTCATCTACCCCGTCCGGGACATCCTCCAGCGGCAGGTTGTCGATGGTCGCGAGGAGCGCATGAAGGGCGCCATCCCCCTGCCGTGCCTCTTCCTCCAGTCGCGCGACATCCGCCTTCTTGTCGGCCACCAGCGCGCGCAACCGCTCGAACTCGGCCTCATCGCCGCGCGCCTTGGCCGCGCCCACCTCTTTCGAGGCCGCGTTCTGTGCCGCGCGCGCGGCTTCGGCCTCGGCGATCGCCTGGCGGCGGCGGGCATCCAGAGACAGGATCGCCCCGGACTGGGGCGCGCGGCCCCGACGGGCGAGGGCCGCGTCAAAGGCGACAGGGTTCTCGCGGATGGCGCGGATGTCGTGCATGGTCTCTCCCGTCTCTGGTCAGCGCGGATTGGCGCCCTTATGCCGCATCCCGGCGCAGGGCGGAAGGGGGCTACGTGACGCTACGGGAAGGCGCCTGGGTGATTGACCCGGTCGCGCCATTCCCGCTAGAGTGGCCACAACCGACGCCAGACAGGAGCCTGTCCCATGGATGGCAATTCGCTCGCTGAAATCGCGAGCGCTGGTGAGTCCGACCGACCGGGCCTTTTCGATTCGCCCGTGTTCACAGACCCCTCGGCCCGCGCCCTTGCCCATGTCGGCGTGATCGATGTCGGCTCGAACTCGGTTCGGATGGTGGTGTTCGACGGTGCTGCCCGCAGCCCGGCCTATTTCTTCAATGAGAAAATCCTGTGTGGTCTGGGACGCGGGCTGGCGGAAACCAACCGTCTGAACCCGACCGGGCGCGCGCGTGCACTGGCCACCATCAAGCGTTTTGCCTTGCTGGCGCGCGGAATGAACCTGACCAACCTGACCATGGTTGCGACAGCCGCCATGCGCGAGGCCGAGGACGGCCCCGAATTCAAGACATTGATCGAGCGCGAGACCGGCCTGCGGATGCGCATCATCGACGGCCCCGAGGAAGCACGGCTTTCGGCGCAGGGGGTACTGACCGGCTGGCCCGAAGCCAACGGTCTGGTCTGCGACATTGGCGGCAACAGCATGGAACTGGCGGTGATTGGCGGCGGGCAGGTGCATCAGGCGGTCAGCTCGCCCCTGGGGCCATTCCGGCTGCAGCAGGTGGCGGGCGGCAACAAGGGCCTGCGCGACCATATCAGCAATGTGCTGCTCGCGCTTCGCGACACGGTGGGCGATCATCACGACGCGCTTTATCTGGTGGGCGGCTCCTGGCGGGCGATTGCGCGGCTCGACATGGAACGGCGCGGCTACCCGCTGAAGGTTCTGCATGAGTATGCGATGACGCCCAAGGCGATCCGGCGCACGCATGACTGGATCAATGCGCAGGACCCGGCGCGGCTGCGCGCGCTCACCGGCATCTCGGAAGAGCGGATGAGCCTCGTGCCACTGGCCTGCAAGGTGTTACGGCGGCTGGTGCGCGTGTTCAGCCCGCGTCATGTCTATGTCTCGAGCTACGGGATCCGCGAAGGAATCCTCTACGAGCAGATGCCCGATGCGTTGCGCGCGCGTGATCCGCTGATCGAGGCGTGCCATTTCATGGAGCATTCCAGCGCCCGCCTGCCCGGTTTCGGCAAGAAGCTCTTCGAGTTCCTGCTGCCGCTCTACCGCAACCGCCCGCCCGAGCGGCTGCGCCTGATCCGGGCAGCCTGCCTGCTGCATGACGTAAACTGGCGTGCGCATCCCGATTACCGCGCGGATGCCTGTTTCGATACCACCACCCGCGCCAATCTGGGCGGGCTCGACCATCAGGGACGGGTCTATCTTGGTATCGCGCTGATGCATCGCTACAAGACCAGCGGGATGCGGCCACGCATCAAGGAGATTGCCGGTCTGCTGTCGGAAAAGGACTTCGCCGAGGCCAAGATGCTGGGCCGCGCATTGCGTTTCGGGGCGATGTTCTCGATGGACGGTCCTGCGAGAGCGGGCGAATTGCGCTATTTCCCCAAGAAGAAGGTGCTTGAACTGATTCTGGAGCGCGAGATGCGGGCCCTGTTCGGAGAAGTGGCCGAGCAGCGCTTTTCCGCACTCGCCAACCAGATGGGGGCGAGCGCGAAAGTGCGTATTCGCCGCGCTCAGAGCTCGAACGGTTCCTCTGCGGCGGGTTCATCCGCTGCATCGGGCGATGAGTCCTCTCCGGGCTCTTCGCCGGACTGACGGCGACGGATCAGGATATCGCCATTGGGCAGGATTTCTGGCGGGTGATACTGCACCATGCCCCGAAACTGACTCAGGAACCGCTCCAGTTCCGGCTCGAGCGACTCGAAACCACGCTTCAGTTCGCGCATCTGCGGCTCGACATCATGCATGAAGCCGCGCAGCATCTGCTCGAACAGATCCAGAAACGGCATGCTCTCGGCGGGTGGGTCCGCCGCAGGGGCATCCTCGGCCTGTGCGGACACGGGCAGCGCAAGGGCAATGCACAGGGCAAGGGGGCGCAAGTGTATCATGGCGCGACTATAGGCAGGGCCGGGCAAGCTGCCAATGGCAGGCAGGGCGCATCGCGCAAATGTGCGCGCGCCCCGATCACGCGGCGCGGCTCTCGCGGATTTCCTCCCAGGCACGATTGAGGTCGCGCAGCCTGTGCTCCGCGATCTGCACGGCCTCGGGGGGCACTCCGCGCGCGGCTAGTCGGTCGGGGTGGGTTTCGCGCACAGCCGACCGATAGGCACTGCGGATGACCTCAAGCGGCGCGTCCTGCGCGACTTCGAGCACGTCATAGGGGTCAGGGGCGACGTCACCGACATAGCGCGCGCGCAGACAGCGAAAGCAGCGCTCGGTCAGGCCAAAGATCTCCGCGACAGTGTTCAGGAAAGCCTCTTCCTGGGGGTGGAACTCACCATCCGCCACGGCGATCTCGAACAGTCCTTCCATCAGGTCCAGCAGCACCGGGTCACGCGGCGGAAACATGCGCGCGATCTTTTCGGCATAGAGATCGAACCCCGCGACATCCTGCCGTGCCAGGTTGAACACGCGGGCGGCGTCCTTTTCATCTTCGGGGGCGATTGTAAAGACGCGGCGAAAGGCGGCGACCTCGTTGCGCGTCACCTGCCCGTCGGCCTTGGCGAGCTTCGCCCCCAGCGCGATGACGGCAATGGTAAAGGCCACGCTCCGCTCGGGCGGGGTGCGCAACCGCTCGAAGACCGCATTCAACGGCTCGCCCTTTCGAAGGGCTTTCAGGGCATCGGCAATGCGGGACCAGATCGACATGGGCGGCAGCGTAGCAGGGGCACTGAGGGAATGCAGCAGGACAAATCATCCCGTCATGGGGAAATGAGGAGCGACAAGGCCGCCGCGCGCGCATTGCACAATGTCGGAGCGGAAAAGCAGACGCGGGGCTTCCCGCATGTGCCGTATCAAGGGGCATCATCCGTGCGCACGCGCTCCGGTCCCCGCAACACCGGTCGCGCTATTGCGCGGCCGCGCGCTCCATCGCCGGCCGGATGCGACTGGCGACGATATCGCGCGTGATTGGCCCGGCAAAACGCAGGATCACCGTACCGTCGCCCGCCAGCACATAGGTCTCGGGAACACCGTAGAGGCCCCAGTCCAGCCCCATCCGCCCGCTGGCATCAGCCCCGATAGCCGCAAAGGGGTCGCCAAGCTCGTCGAGGAAATCCAGCGCGCGGTCAGGCTGATCGCGGTAGTTCACGCCATAGACCGGAACTTCCTGCGACAATTCCTCCAGCAGGGGATGCTCGGCGCGGCACGGCGCGCACCAGGAGGCCCAGAAATTGACCAGTTTCACCTCGCCATCGCGCAGTGTCGCGTCATCGAAAAGCGTCTTGCCCTCGAGTTGCGTCAGCATGACCGAAGGCGCGGGCTGTCCCTCGCGGGCCGAGGGCAAGGCATCGCGATCCTCGCGGATATTGCCAAAGAAGAAAAGCGCTGCGATGGCCGCGAAGATCAGCGGCGGCAGCAGCATGAACACACGAATCCTACCCATGTCCTCTCCGATCCTTCTCGAATTCGTCAAGCGCGCGACGCACGGCCCGCCCGCGCAGCCAGACCCACAGCACCAGCACTGCCAGAAGCCCCAGCGAAGCCACATAGGCAAGGCTCACTTCCATCGCATAGCGGCCCAGATCCGGCATCATGCCATCCGCTCCCTTGCCACCAGCGCCTTCATGCGGCGCGCGCGGATTTCCGTCCGCGTGCCGGCCAGCACCAGCGCCACAAAGATCAGCCCGAAGCCGGTCATGCTGACATAGAGCGGCGCCTTGTAGGCCCAATCCATACGCGTGCCGGGCGCGACCGACAGCGACGCGCCCTGATGCAGCCCCTGATTCCAGAACAGGGCCGCATAGCGCGAGAGCACCGCAAAGACCGTGCCCACCAGACACAGCACCGCCGTCAGATCAGCGCCCGTGTCGGGGTCCTCGATCGCGGCCCAGAGGGCGATATAGCCCAGATAGAACAGGAACAGGATCAGGAAGGAGGTCAGGCGGGGGTCCCAGGCCCACCACGTCCCCCACATCGGCTGACCCCAGACGGCCCCGGTAATCAAACCGATCAGCGTCATCACCAGACCCACCGGTGCTGCGGCCTTCGCCGCCAGCGCGCTGACATGGTGGCGGCGGATCAGCCAGAAGAGCGAGGCCACCAGCATCATTGCCCAGGCATTGATTGCCATCATGGCAGCGGGAACATGCAGGAACACGATCTTGACCGTGGCACCCTGCCGGAAATCATCCGGTGTGAGGAAGAACCCCCAGATCAGGCCGATGGCCGTCACCACCAGCGCCGCCATGGCCACCACCGGCAGCAGCCAGTCGGTGGTGCGCATGAATTTCAGCGGGTTCGCATATTCCCAGAACGATGCCATGATCCTCACCTATCCCGCCGCCCGGGCGCTCTCAAGTCCGCGTGAGCGCGGATCACCTAAGGTTTATCCGCAACACCAGCGCCGATGCAAAGGGCAACAAGGCCACCGCCCCGGCAGTGATTCCGGCCAGCAGGGCAAGCGGTGTCGCGACACTCAGGCCCTGCGCGCCCCGGCTGACCACTTCCGCACCGAAGATCAGCGTCGGGATGTAGAGCGGCAGGACCAGGAGCGAGAGCAGCAACCCGCCGCGCTTGAGCCCGACCGTCAGCGCGGCCCCGAAAGCACCGATGACCGAGAGCGCCGGTGTGCCCAGCATGAGCGACAGGATCAGCCAGAGATAGGCCTCGGCCGGCAGGAACAGCAGCAGCCCCAGCACCGGCGAAAGCAGCACCAGCGGCAGTCCGGTAGTGATCCAGTGGGCAAGGGCCTTGATGCTGACCACCGCCTCCAGCGGCAACGGCGCCGTTGCCAGAAGGTCGAGCGAGCCATCCTCGAAATCGAGTGCGAAGATGCGGTCGAGCGACAGCAGGCAGGCCAGAAGCGCCCCCACCCAGAGGATGCCCGGCGCGATCCGCGACAGCGTGTCCGGTTCCGGCCCCACCCCCAGCGGCACCAGGACCGCAAGGATGAGGAAGAACGCAAGCCCCAGCCCGAAGCCGCCCCCAGCCCGCAATGCAAGCCGCAGATCGCGGATCAGAAGCGCGCTCACAGGAAAGCCTCGTCGAAACCGCCGGCGCCGGGTTCGGGCAGACGGGCCTTGTGTGGGCGCAGGTCGAACACCTGCGCCTCGGGCAGCCCAAGGTCGATATGCGTGGCGATAAGTGCCATGCCACCCCGTTCCAGATGCAAGGTGACGAGTTGCGCAAAGAGTACCACCGAGTCGGTGTCGAGCGAGACCGTGGGCTCGTCCAGCACCCAGATCGGTCGGCCCGTGACAAGCAGCCGCGCCAGGCCCAGACGCCGCTTCTGCCCGGCGGAAAGGTTCTGCGCCTGCCGTGAGGCCAGCGACGCAAGGTTCATCTGGGCCACTGCGTCGCCAGTGCCGGTCTGGCCGTGGACAGCCGCCCAGAAAGCAAGATTCTCGGTCACGCTCAGGGTGGCCTTGATGCCATCGGCATGGGCGGAATAGGCGATCGAGTCGGCAGGCGCCTCGATCACACCGGCGCGTGCCGGTTGCAGCCCCGCGATTGTGCGCAGCAGGGTGGTCTTGCCGCAGCCATTGGGGCCGCGCAGGATCATCGCCATTCCGGGCTCGAGCGTGAAGGAAACCCCCTCCAGCACCGGCAGCCCGCCACGGGCACAAGAAAGATCGTGGATACGCAACATCATGCCCGGCTCTTATCGCGAAACCGGGGCGATAAAAAGCGCCCGTTGCCATGGGCGGACCTTGCCGGCGTCCGGTATGGTTGCGCCCGTTGCACGCAGTTCTGCCCCTCGCAAGAAGCAGGCCCGCCGCTTTCCTTGCCCCGAACGGGCCGTGTCCGGCAGCGCCCTGCCCTGCGCAGCCGGTCTCCGTGGCAGTCGGGCTCCGCGTGGGTATCAACGGGGATCGGGCCGGGGCAAGCCTGATGCCGGAACATCTGGAACTTCTGAAAGGATGGCGCTATGGCTCTGCGTGGCGTATGCGCCGAATGCACAGCCGCAACCGGCGCGGGCCAAGTCTTGCGCGCATCGTGACCGAAACAGCCCGGGAACTGCCCCTTGGTTCAGCCATTCACTCTCGACGACCGCTGGCGCTGGCGGATCCGCAGGACCGGAGATCATCTGCAGATCATCGTTCCGGTCATCACGCTGCTGGTGATTCTCTGGGGGGCGACGGACTTGCTGGTGCCTTTCCTGCTGTCCTGGCTGCTGAACACGCTGCTCACGCACGGGATCAAATACCTGACCAACCGGCGCAGACCCATGGGCGGGCCGCGATCCTTCCCCTCCGGCCATACCGCGAGCGCCGTGCATGGAGCGGCCTTCATGTTCGTCCATGTCAGCCCGGTTCTTGCGCTGCCGCTGGTTCTGGCGGCCGTTTTCGTCGGGCTGAGCCGGGTGCTCGCGCGCAAGCATTTCGTCGGGGATGTGGTAATGGGCGCCGTTCTCGGAAGCGGCACGGCGATCGGGATTGTCTGGCTGATCGACATGCCGCCAGACCTGCCGGCATTTGCTGCCGCCGCAATGGTCTGGGCAGTCTGACCACCCGAATACCAGCAAGGCGCGGGAATGCATCGCCTTGGAATGTCGCGGCGAGATTTGAAGGCAGGGACTCGCCCGAAAAACCGACCATGTGGCAGCATGAGGTCGGCATCGCCCCGGTCAAAGGCGTCTCGTGCGGCAAGAGGAGTCATGCGCAAGCGCGGTGAGGTCAGTTCTCTGCCAGTTCATGCACAGGCAGCAGGGCCAGCGCCACGCGACGCTGCTCGGAGAGCAGCACGTTATAGGTGCGACAGGCAGCTGGGCTGTCCATGTTCTCCACACCCAGTCCTGCTCTTTCCAGTTCGGCCCTGAAGGCATCGGGCAGATGCGCGATCTGCGCGCCGGTCCCGATCAGCAGGACATCGGCCTTCCCGGCAAGCGCAAGCAGGCTCTCGGCATCGTCATAGCCACCCCAGTGCGTAACCTGTCCGCCACAGACCAGAAGCGGGGCCTCATATGCCTGACCTCCAAGCCGGAAAAACCCTGGACCGTAGCCATCGACTGCCAGGGCCGCACCGAAATCGATCTCCGAAAGGCGCATCTCAGCCCTCCTTGACCCCGAATTGCGTGCCGGCCGTATCACCCGACGATTTCGACCAGTCGCGCTTGACACCCAGTTGCAGCAGCACCTTCGACGCCACGAAGATCGAGGAATACGTCCCCACCAGAACGCCCCAGATCATCGCGAAGACAAAGCCGCGGATCACGTCGCCGCCCAGAATGAAGAGTGCCAGCAGCGCAAGCAGCGTGGTGACCGAGGTCATGACCGTGCGCGACAGGGTCTCGTTGATCGAGAGCGTCAGCACTTCCTCCAGCGGCCGCTTCTTGTACTTGATGAGATTCTCGCGCACCCGGTCGAAAACCACCACCGTGTCATTGAGCGAATAGCCCACGATGGTGAGCAGGGCCGCGATGATCGCAAGGTCGAAGCGTATCTGCAGGATGCTGAAAATCCCTATCGTCAGCACCACGTCATGCACCAGCGCCGCCACTGCCCCGATCGAGAATTGCCACTCGAAGCGCAGCCAGATGTAGAACAGCACCGCCGCCAGTGCCAGCACGACCGAGATTATGGCAGACCGGATCAACTCTCCCGAAACCTTCGGCCCGACCGATTCGACCGCAGCGAAACTCAGCGTCGGGTCCAGTCCGACAAGCGCATTGCGCACCGTATTTATCTGCTCGGGCGTGATGGCCTCGATCCCTTCCTGTGTCTGGATGCGGATCATCGCGACATTTCGTTCGGGACCGAAACTCGGGTCAAAGACTTCGGTGATGGCCACATCCCCCAGCCCCAGAGGGGCAATGGCCTCGCGATAGGCGCCCACATCGACCGGAGCCTGTGCCTCTGTGCGGATAGAGGTTCCGCCCCGGAAATCGATCCCGAAATTCAGCCCCATGACGAAGAAGGCGACAACCGAGATGATCATTGCCGTCAGCGACAGGCCGAATGTTATCTTCCAGTGACGGAAGAAGTCGATCGAGGTGTCTTGCGGAACCAGTTTCAGGCGCATGGGACGCTCCTCAGATGGCAAGGGTCTTCGGGCGCGCGCGCTCGAAATAGAGAACCATCATCAGCCGCGTGACCATCAGCGCCGTGAAGACCGAGGTGATGATCCCGAGCCCCAGCGTGACAGCAAAACCACGAACAGGTCCGGACCCCATCGCGAACAGGATCAGAGCGGTGATGAAGGTAGTGATATTGGCATCAAGGATGGCCGAAAGCGCTTTCTCGTAGCCCAGTTCGATGGCGCGCGCAGGGCCTTTGGCCGTTCGCATCTCCTCGCGTATGCGCTCGAAGATAAGCACGGTGGCATCGACCGCCATGCCGATGGTCAGCACGATCCCGGCAATGCCCGGCAGCGTCAGCGTGGCCCCGATCAGAGACAGGAGCGCGAAGATCATCGACACATTGAGAACGAGCGCGATATTGGCGATGACACCGAATATGCCATAGCTTGCCACCATGAAGACCAGAACGGCAACCATGGCGACAATTGCGGCGATCCGGCCGGCATCGATGCTGTCCTGGCCCAGTTCCGGCCCGACCGTGCGCTCTTCGAGGAAATCCATCTCGGCAGGCAGCGCGCCCGAGCGCAGCAGCACCGCCAGGCGGCTTGTCTCCTCGACCGTGAACCGCCCCGTTATGATGCCCGAGCCACCCGGTATGTGACTCTGGATCACGGGGGCCGAGACAACCTGACCATCAAGCACGATGGCAAAGGGATTGCCGATATTCTCGGCCGTATACAGGCCGAAGGCCCGCCCGCCCGCCGGATTGAAGCGGAAATTCACTGCAGGCCGGTTGTTCTGGTCCTGCCCGGGCTGCGCATCGACCAGCTGTTCGCCGGTGACGACCGGGGTCTGTTCGAGGATGTACAAGGTGCCGGGCTCATCGAGCGAGGGGTAGATCACCTGTCGAGGGCCGGGAATTTCGTCAGGGTTCGAGGTCACGCTGACGACCGGGTGAAAGGTCAGCCGCGCCGTGGTGCCGATCAGCGCCTTGAGCTCCTCGGCCGACCCGATGCCCGGCACCTGGATCAGGATACGGTCGGCGCCCTGGCGCTGGATCGTGGGCTCGCGCGTGCCGGCTTCATCCACGCGACGGCGGATGATCTCGAGCGACAGACGCATGGTGCGCTCGTCGGTGGCCTGCCGCTCGGCATCGGAAAGGGTGACGACGATCTCATCGCCATCAACCCGCACATCCAGATCGCGCGCCTGGGTGAAACCGGTCAGTGACTGCGTGGGCTGGGCAAGCTCGCGCACGAAGGCAGCCGCCTGGTCGATGGTCGCCGGATTGCCAACGCGCACGCGAAGCTCGCCCGGATCGTCCGAAGGTATCCGCCGGACCGCCCCGACAATGGCGCGTTCGCTCGCCAGCCGGTCGCGCACCGACGGCCACATGCCGTCGATCCGGTCGGCATAGACATCCGAAACCCGAACTTCGGCCAGAAGATGCGCGCCGCCGCGCAGATCGAGCCCCAGATTGATCAGGAAGGACGGCAGGAAGGATGGCCAGCCCGCCCTGTCTTCCTCGAGTGCGGCGCTGCGCGGCCCGGTCTCGAGCGCTGCGACCGCGTCATTGTGGCGCTCGACCCTGTCATAGAACAGGTTGGGCATCGCGAAGAGAAGCCCCAGCGCGCAGGTTGCCCAGATCAGGATGCGTTTCCACATCGGTATTTGCAGCATCAGCCCAGGGCCCCCGGTTTTGTGCAGTTCGCGAGATCTCGTGCCGACCGCACCCCCGCCGGATATGCGCGCGCTGACCGATAAAGTCCAGTCACGAGCCCGATCACTCTTTCCCGGCCGGTTCGGTCTTTGAGATCACATTCGCGATGGTCTGCTTGAGCACGCGCACCTTGACCCCGTCGGCAATCTCGACCTCGGCCTCGCCGTCTTCCTTGACCTTGACCACCTTGCCGATGATCCCGCCCTGCGTCACCACCTGATCGCCACGGCGCAGCGCGGACACCATGGCCTGGTGTTCCTTCATCTTCTTCTGCTGCGGACGGATCAGCAGGAAATACATGATAACGAAGATCAGGATGAATGGGATGATCGAGATCAGACCACCGGCGGCACCGGCATCTTGCGCATAGGCAGGCGAGACGAACATGAAGGCTCCTGTCGATTGGCGCGCCTGTCAGGGCGGGCATTACTGCGGCCCCGCTGAGGGGCTGTATTTGGCGCGCACCCTACTGGCAGGCTTGCCGCTTGGCAAGGCAGGGCAGGGTGAAACCCGACGCGGACGATGCAGAGTTGCGCCGGCCCTCACCACAGCCTGCACAGGCCGCGCGCGCCGCCTTACCACAGGCCCGACAGCGCCCGCCACAACAGCCCGCCGCGGCGGGCGAATTCCGAGCCCTGCAACCCGCCGTCGCGCACTCGCGCAGGGCTGCGTCCCGCGCGCCGCAGGATCGTGCCGGCCCGCCACCCGGTCAGCAGGGCGGGTGCTGCGGCTTTCGGCACCTGCCCCCGCCCGGCACGGGCGCGCGCCAGCCGCGCCAGGCCCGCATCGGCAAGTGCCCGGATCGCGGCATCGCCATCATCGACAAGCGGCACCCGTCCCGCAGCCTGCATCGCGGGCACGGCGAGCAGCCAGTTGGCCAGCCCCGCCGCATGAGCCATGTCGCGCACCACGGGCGTGCTTTGCTCAGGCGCGCCCAGCAACCGGGCGGCCAGCCACATCAGGTTTCCTGTCGTCGCATCCAGATGCGCCATCAGCGCGGCCTCATCGGCAAAGGGCACGCGGGCAATATCCCAGTAGCGCGCGGCGATCATCGCCTGACCCAGCGCGACCGGCAGCCCTTCGCCCTGCCAGAGCAGCGCCAGGGGTCGTGCCACCTCATGGGCGTGCGGGGCTGCGCCGCGCGCGATCCCGTCCATCACATCGGCCCAGAACTGCAGCCGCATCTCGGCGATCAGCGGCTCCTGCGTGACATAGGGGGCACGGGCGATCTCGAGATTAAAGGCATAGAGCGGCCAGAGCCTGACGCGCGCACCCTCGGGTGCGGCCAGTGTCGCGGCGAAGCGGTCCGGGTCACCCAGGCGCACGATCTCGGCCAGATCGCTCACGCAGGCGCCACCACCATCAGCGCATAGGCGATTTCCGAGGGGGCCGCCTTCCAGCGCGCGATCTCGCGCTCGGCCTCGTCCAGCGCCGCTGCCAGTGCGCCGGTGGAACCGGGGCGCAGTTTCTCGATCCGCCGTGCCATCGGGATGTAATAGGCTTCCCACGCGTCACCGATCTGCATCTGTTCTCCCAGCACCCTGTAGCCAGCCTCTGCCACCCGCGCGCGAATACCGGCAACATCGGTGATCTGCGGATACTCCGCCCAGAAGGCGCGCGCAGCGGCAGAGGGGCGCGGCAACAGGCAGGGTTCGGAAAACGCGACCGCGCCCCCGGGCGCAAGGGCCTTGCGCCACAGCCGCAGACCTTCGGTCACGCCCAGGAAATACAGCGCGCCCGCGCACCAGATCAGGTCATAGGGGCCATGCAGATCGGCCATGTCACCTTGACGGACCCACACGCGCGACCCGAATGGCGCCACGCGCCTGCGTGCCGCCTCAACGAAATGGGCCACCTTGTCCACGGCCTCGATCTGCGCGCGCGGACGTTCCTTGGCCAGCACCACCGTATCGGCCCCCGACCCGCAGCCCGCGTCGGCGATGCGGGCCTGCTCCGGCGTGGCGGCAACCGAAAGCGCCCAGCCCAGATCCGCCGGTGCCCCCGGCCCTTCACGCGCCAGATCGGTATACAGCGTCAGAAACGCCTCGTCGGGGGTCAGTTCGGACACGGGCGCACTCCATCGCGCAGGAACTTCCAGATCACGGCATCGAGCAACGCCTCGAAACTCGCATCCACGATATTGGGCGAGACACCGACGGTTGACCAGCGCCGCCCCTGCCCGTCCTCGCTGTCGATGATGACCCGCGTGACGGCCTCGGTGCCGCCCTGCGTGATGCGCACCTTGAAATCAACGAGCTTCATGTCGTCAATGGCTGACTGATAGGGCCCGAGATCCTTCGCCAGCGCCTTGGAGAGCGCGTTGACCGGACCCCGATCCTGCCCCTCGGAATCCATCGATTCCGAGACAGACAACTTTTTCTCATCCCCGATCTTGACCACGACCACCGCCTCTGAGAGCGTGATCATCTGGTTATACTTGTTCTTGCGCCGCTCGACCGTCACGCGGTAGCGCTTGACCTCGAAGAACTGCGGCACCTGCCCCAGTGCGCTCCGCGCGAGCAACTCGAAACTCGCCTGTGCGCTGTCATAGGCATAGCCCTGATCCTCGCGCGCCTTGACCTCTTCCAGGATCGCGCCCAGCCGTGCATCGCCCTTCTCCACAGCAATGCCCATCTCTTCAAGCCGCATGCGCAGGTTCGACTGCCCGGCCTGGTTCGACATCGGCACCACACGCGCATTGCCCACAAGTGCCGGCTCGACATGTTCATAGGTCGCCGGGTCCTTGAGGATGGCACTGGCATGCAGCCCGGCCTTGTGCGCAAAGGCCGAGGCCCCGACATAAGGCAGCGTGCGCAGGGGCACGCGGTTGAGGATGTCATCAAGCCTGCGCGAGATACGCAGCAGGCCCTTCAGCGCCTCGCGGCTTACCCCTGTCGCGAATCGTTCGGCATAGGCGGGCTTGAGCACCAGCGTCGGAATCAGCGTGGTCAGCGAGGCATTGCCGCAGCGCTCGCCCAGCCCGTTCAGTGTGCCCTGAATCTGGCGAGCGCCGGCTTCAACGGCGGCCAGCGACCCGGCGACGGCCTGCCCTGTATCATCATGGCAATGGATGCCCAGATGCGCGCCGGAAATGCCACTTGCGATCACGGATTCCGTGATGGCGCGGATTTCACTCGGCAATGTCCCGCCATTCGTATCGCAGAGCACGACCCAGCGCGCGCCTGCGTCATGGGCGGCGTGGAGCGCTTGCAAGGCGTAATCGGGGTTCGCCTTGTAGCCGTCGAAGAAGT
>SKYA01000105.1 GCA_007128135.1 Paracoccaceae bacterium
CACCCGTGCTGCCCCAGCTCCGGCCCCGGTCGCGCAGGGCGAACAGCACTGTTCCCAGCGCGCCCCAGCCGACCAGCGCGACCATCAGCGCGCGCTGCGTCCAGGGCGCGGGGCCCCGGGCTGTCAGCAGCACTGGCGCCTCGCCTGTCATCTCGACATGCGCCATGACGCCATGCCCGGCCTGCCGCACCTGCACTGACCAGCGCCCCGCACGCGCGTCAGGCACGAAGACGAAGCGGCCATCGGCATCGGTCAGGCCCTGCCCCCAGGCCTCGGCCGGGGCATCGGGGGCATAGATGATGACCTGCGCCCCGGCCATCGGCGCGCCGGTGTCATAGGTGGCGTGCAGGCGGATGGCGCGGGTTGCCTCGGCCTCGATCACGGCGGCATGGGGCAGCGCGGGCTGCGGCGCGAGCATCGCGGCCAGGGCCAGCACGGGCGCGGCTCGCCTAGAGCGGTGTGACATGGCAATGGCCCTCGCCGACATGCCCCAGATGCAGACCTTCGAGCGAGAAAGTCTGCGTGCCGCCAGCGGCAAAGGGACCGAAGCCGGGCGCGGCAAGGTTCATCGGGTCATCCGCGGGCTTGTCGGCGCGGCCGAACAGATGGTCGAGATGCAGCGTGATCTCCAGGGCCGCCGTGCCGCCCGGGGTGACAAGGCCGTTGCGCGTGTCACCGATATATTCGCCGCAGAAATGCATCACGCTGTCCGTGGTCTGCAAGCTGAAGGCCACCTCCTGCCCGTCCTTGCGCGCGACCCCCTCAAGCCGCAGCGAGAGCCCCGCCGCATCGCCCGACCGGGCCGGGACCATCGCCCAGGAGAGCGCGTTGAAATGGCCCTCGGGGGCCTCGAGCGTGGCCAGGATCACGCGGTCGCTGGCATCGGCAGCGACCAGATCGACCGTGACCGGGCCGGGAAAGGCGTGCGCGGCGCCGCTGATCGCAGGCCCGTCGGCCATGAAGGGCGGATCGGTCTGCCAGGCGGTGATGTGGTCGAAAGTGACGAGGATGCGGCTGAAGGCGAGCGCCCAGCCATCCGCGGTCAGTTTCGGGGCGCTGAAGCCTCTGGTGGCCAGATCCTCGCCCGAGGCAGCGAGCATCAGGCTGCCGGCATGGCCCGCCACGGGACCAAGGGCGGCAAGGGCGGCAAGCAGAAAGGGTCTGCGCATGGGAAACCTGTTCACGGCTGGGGCGACGGTATGAAGAACACCCGAATTGTTCATACCCGCCCGGGGCAGGCGGTCAATCACTTCCCTCTGGCGCGGCACTGGCGGGGCGAAGGGCGCGACAGGGAGCATTTTCATTTGAAAAACAGCAGGGAATGCCGCGTGCCGGTGCAGTCGCGGACGGGTCCGGGCAGGGTTGCGGAAAGTGAGCCTTGTCTTCCGGTGCCGTGCAGACGGGCACTTTTGCGCCTGCCTGCACAAATCCGAAGCAGTTTCCGGATGGCGGACAGGGCGTCTGCCGCAGGAGCGCTGCCCGCCACGACAAAGGCGCGCGCCCTGTCGATGCCGGTGCGACTTGTCCCGACCGGGGCCGGAGCGTGGGGCACTTGCCCCGCAACACGGTGCGGGAGCACGCCCGCGCGAGTGGGCGACTGCGGGCAGGGCTCGGTCTTGGGGTTCGGTCTTGGGGGAGGGGGCGTCCCCTCCCCCCCCGGAAGAAGGTCTGTCGTCCTGCGGCCCTGCCGACATGGCGAAGACCTGCGGATGCAGGCGGGTCAGTCCGGCCGACCGGTGTCGGTCTGTCCGAATTGCAGCCCGTACAGCCGGGCATAGACCCCGCCCCGGGCCAGCAGGCTGTCATGGTCGCCCTGTTCGACCACACGACCATGGCCCATCACGATGATCTGGTCGGCCTTGCGCACGGTCGAGAGCCGGTGTGCGATCACCAGCGTCGTGCGTCCCCTTGCGAGGCGGTCGAGCGCATCCTGCACCAGCGCCTCTGAGCGCGAATCGAGCGCGCTTGTCGCCTCGTCCAGCAGCAGGACAGGCGCGTTGCGCAAGAGTGCGCGGGCAATCGCCACGCGCTGGCGCTGCCCTCCCGAGAGGCTCGAGCCGCGCGGACCGGCCAGCGTGTCGAGCCCCTGCGGCAGTTGCGGCAGGAACTGGTCCACATGGGCGTCGCGCAATGCGGCCGCGAGTTGTTCCTCGGTCGCTTCGGGCGCGCCCATCAGGATATTGTCGCGGATCGTCTCGTCAAAGAGCGCGGTATCCTGCGAGACCACCGCATAGAGCCCGCGCAGCGCCGCAAGATCCATGCGCCGCACGTCCTGCCCGCCGATCAGCACCTCGCCCGCTGTCACATCCGCAAGCCGTGTGAGCAACCCGAAGACCGTTGACTTGCCCGCCCCCGAGGGGCCCACGATCGCCGTGGTCCGGCCTGCGGGGGCAACGAAGCTGAGGTCGCGCAGCACCGGTTCGCTGTCATAGGCGAAACGCACGTTGCGTAACTCCACACTGGCCTGCGCGCGCGCGGGAGGGGGCAGATGCGGCGGCGGCGGGTTGGTCACGCTCGAGCGGGTCTGCAGCAGTTCATGGGTGCGCTCGAGCGAGGCGAGAATGTTCTGCCACTCCGCCGTCAGCGCGGTGAAACGGCGCAGCGGGTCGAACAGGAAGCCCAGCGCGGTGAAAAAGGACATGAACTGCCCTACTGTCCGCGTGCCCTCGATGATCTGGAGTCCGCCCACGATCAGAACCAGCCCCAGCCCGATTGCCGCTCCGATATCCATGACCGTGGGCATGGCGGCCTTGCCGATCATGGCACGGGTCATCTTGCGGGCGAAGTCGCGCATGATGAGGCCAAACCGCGCCAGTTCGCGCGTTTCGCTGCCGCTGAGCTGAAGCGTCGCGATACCGTGAAAGGCCTCGTCGAGCCGGTTCGAGCTTTCGGCGGCAGCGCGGCGCGCCTCGGCCGAGCGGCGGCGGATCAGGCGTTGCAGCGCGACCAGCGGCAGGCCCAGCAGCGGCACGCCCACGATGGCCACCAGCGTCCATTGCCAGTCGGTCCAGAGCGCCACGCCAAAGAGCACGATCACCGCCGAGCCGTCGCGGCCAAGCCCGGTGATGAGGCCGGTGAACACGCGCCGCAGCGCCTCGGAATCGCCGCGCACACGCTCGATCAGCACGCCCGGGGCATTGCGCCGGAAAAACCCCTGATCAAGCCCGATCAGATGCGCCAGCAGCATGGATTGCAGATCGGCCGTGGCCAGTTCGGCCTGCCAGGCCATCACGGCCTTGTGGGCAAGCTGCGCCAGCCCCCGCCCCACGAAAACCGCCGCCATGGCCAGGGCGATGACATAGACGCGGCCGCGCTCGCCCTCGATCAGGACATCGTCGAACATGGGCCGCACAAGATAGCTGAGCGCCCCGAGCGTGAGCGCCTCGGCCACCATCAGCACCATCGCCATCAGGATGAAGCCGGTACGGTGGCGGATGAAACTGTCCCAGAGCCAGCGCGCAACGACCCGGTCATTGCGCGAC
The DNA here is from genome assembly GCA_007128135.1 of Paracoccaceae bacterium. Classification (GTDB taxonomy): domain Bacteria; phylum Pseudomonadota; class Alphaproteobacteria; order Rhodobacterales; family Rhodobacteraceae; genus Roseinatronobacter. The sequence continues at coordinate 3,483 of SKYA01000105.1, forward strand.
CGGTCCTTGCCGGAGCGCTCCTTGCCGGGCGGGGGTGTCTGCATTCGCGCCAAGGGCGGGCCCTCATGTGCTGTGCCGATCGGGTCTGCGGGGGCATACAGGCTTTCGGCGCAGGACGGAAGCCCGCGCCTGATCGGCGCGGGATTTCGGGGGCGCCCGCAGCTGGCTGTGGGGCTTCGCGCCGGGTTGGTGCTGGCAGGGCTTCTGACAGCATCGGCGTCCAAGGGAAGTAAGCGGCGCTGCTGGCGCGGGGAGGGCGTCCGACCATGCGGTGGACAGGGAGGGGCGGCACAGGGGGCAGGACGCGGGCAGGCGGGCGGCGGGGCTGAAGACAGGCAGCGACATCCCGGGCGGGCGGGGCGGGCAGGGTCATGTGCTGCGGGGCAGGCGCGCATCCCCGGCAAGCCCAAATGCCGGTGCGAGAACTCCTGCTCGGGATTTCGGGGGCGCGCGCAGCTTTGCTGCGAGCGCCCGCAGCTGGCTGTGGGGCATC
>SKYA01000116.1 GCA_007128135.1 Paracoccaceae bacterium
GAGGTACCGGTGCGGCCGCTGTCGCCCGACAGCCGCAGCGTGGTGAAGAGCTGTCGGAAAGCGGGATCGTACACCAGATCAAGCGCTGCGCAGATGCGCTGCATCGTCGTCTCCGGGTCCTGCAGGAAATCCTCGTAGCGCAACCATGGCAGATCGGCATGGCGGTCGAGAAAGGCATGATAGCGGTGAGCGTATTCCCCGGGTGTGGCCGGGGAGAAATGCAGCCAGGCGTTGTTTCGCAGCGCCAGAAAGGAATCGAGCGGATGGCGCAGCGTCACCACCCCGCGCAGAGGGTACGATCCGGTCAGGATCTCGCGCAGGCTCGGGCGTTCCTCGGGGGCGCCGCCATGGCAGAAATGACTGTGGGCATGGTCGCGCAGCACCAGGTCGAGACCGTTGCGCCGACCGTCCTCGTAGAGCACCGCCAGCCCGGCGCGAAAGATCTCCACCAAGACCTCACGCTCCGGCGGGCGCGAGCCGAACTTGGCCAGACCGATCAGGTCGGTGGGAAAGAACTTCTCTCCCATGTGACCGTGATCGCTCAGCGGGTCCACTTCGCTGAGCAGCCGGACATTGGGCAACGCGGCGATGCAGCGGGCGATCACCGTGCCGCCGCTGCAAGCCAGATGATGCACCAGGCGCAGGGGCGCTGGCGTCTGTTCGGCGGCCTCGCGCAGGAGCGTCCGGCACTGTTCAAGCAGGCTGGGCAGGGGTTCTGAAGGGACCAGTGCAGGCGGCTGTGCCGCGCCTCCTGCAGACCCGCCGTGGCGCTCGATCAGGTCCAGCGTGTCGCGGATCACGCCCAGGAATTCACGCTGACTGCTGCCGCTGCTCATCGGGCCGACTTTCGCTCCGACTTGCCCCGCGCCTTGGCGGGGCCTTTCTTCGGCTTCTTGCGCGGGGCGGCCTTCGCCACGTCTTCCCCAAGCGCGGTCAGCGCGGTGTCGGCCGGTTGCGGCTGTTCAGGAGGCAGGCGTTCGGGGGCGGACAGCTCCAGCTCCTGCAGATACTGCGCCGCCAGGGTCAGCCGCTCGGTCAGTTTGTGCAGCAAGCTGTCCTGCTGTTCCTTCTCCGCCGTCAGCCGGGCATGGCGGCGCTGCAGATCCCGCAGATCGGCCTCGCGCATCGCCTGCAGACGGACCGCCAGGGCTGCGTCGCCGCGCAGCAGTTCGGTCTGTTCGGCGTGGGCGGCCTGCGCCTCGGACAGGCTCTGGCTGATCCTGTCACGTTCGGCGGCCATTGCGTCCCGTGCGGCGCCGAGTTCGGCGGCATGGGCCGCCATGGCGTTGTGCTCCTGCCCAACCCTGTCGCGCGTTTCGGTGGCGGCTTGGCATTCGGCCTCGAGCTCCGCGATGCGCGAGGCCATGGCGTCACGTTCCGCCTGGAGTTCTGCGACGGCTGCCTCGCGCGCTTCGGCCGCGGCCTGGCGTTCGGCGTCGAGCTCAGCAGTGCGCGCGGCCATGGCGTCGCGCTCAGTCTGGAGCGCGTCGCGCTCAGTCTGGAGCTCTGCGATGCGGGTGGCCATTGCGTCCCGTGCGGCGCCGAGTTCGGCGGCATGGGCCGCCATGGCGTCGCGTTCGGCCCGGAGCTCTGCGATGGCTGCCTCGCGGGCGTCGCGCGCTTCGGCCGCGGCCTGGCATTCGACCTCGAGCTCAGCGATGCGTTTGGCCATGGCGTCGCGCTCGGTCCGGAGCTCTGCGATGGCCGCGTCGCGCTCCTGTCCGATCCTGTCGCGCGCTTCGGCTGCGGCCTGGCGTTCGGTGTCGAGCTCAGCGACTCGCGTGGCCATGGCGTCCCGTGCGGCGCCGAGTTCGGCGGCATGGGCCGCCATGGCGTCGCGCTCGGCCCGGAGCTCTGCGATGGCTGCCTCGCGGGCGTCGCGTTCCGCGGCGAGGGCTTCACGCAAGGCCTTGATTTCCTGCTGCGCCGCGTCGAGGCGGAACGCGAACCATGGACGGTCCGGGTCCGCGCTATCGGTGTGGGTGAGCTGATAGCCGCTGGTCTCCAGCTCGGTGCAGAGGTCCGTGGCCGGACTGCTGCCCAGATAGTGCTCGGTCGTGCCACATCGCAGCAGGATGTGGCGGAAGCGCTGCAACGCCCCGGCCTCGGCCAGATCCCTGAGCGCGGTGGCCTCCTCGCCCGGGATGTCGATGATCAGCACATCCGGCGCCGTCCCCGCCGGAGGCAGCGTTTCCAGCAGCCGGCTGGGACGCATCGTGACCACCTCCGCCCCTGCGACGCGGCGCAACCCGGGGAACAATGCGGCCAGATCGGCGGGGGGGCGCAGCGCGCTCAACCCCATCAGGTTGTAGACCTGCAAGACCCCCGTCCCATCCGCGCCGGCGACTGCGCAGTCGTGGACGCTGACATCGGCGCGGGTGCCGAAGCGCTGTCGCAGCGTCCGGGCCAGTACCGGATTGGCTTCGACCAGGGCGACATGGCTGGCGCCGCCGGTGCGCCAGGCATCGACCTCGGGGGCATCGCCGGCCCCCAGATGCAGCACCAGACCGACCTCGACAGCCTCGGCCATCAGGGCTGCAACCCGCTCGCGGTCGGGCTCAGCCATGGGTACCTGCCCCGGGCCCGGTGCCCCATGTGGACGAGTGCATCATCCATCCCCCCGCGGCCGGGGGGGGCGTCTGGCCCTGGTGGTCTTGGTGGTGCCCGCCGGGCTGGTCTTGCCGCGGCGGCGCGTCGTGCCCGTTCCGCCATCGGACCCGGATTTTCTTTCCGCCGTGGCGCCGGCAAGGGGAGGCGACGCTGCCGCGGTTTCGGCCATGGCCAGACGATGGCGCAGATTGTCCCGCTCGGCACCGAGGCGGAGCAGCAATGCCCCGAGAGCGCTGTCGCGGGCGGTATCGCGGGGGGGCGGTGCGGCGCTGCCGGGGGCTGTCTCGGTGCGGTCGGTTTCCTGCCGGGCGCGGGCTGCGTCGAGGGCCTGTCGGAGGGTTTCGGCCTCGGCCATGAGCGTGTCCCGCTCGGCGCCGAGGCGGAGCAGCAATGCCCCGAGAGCGCTGTCGCGCCCCTGCCGATCGTGCATGGCATCCTGCAACTGGCGGGCGGTGGCTTCGGCCGAGGAACGCTGCCATTCCAGCTCCACCTGAAGCCGGGCGATCTGACCCGTCAGCGATTCATGCTCCTGTCTGTCGATCTGCACTTCTGCGGTCTGCGACAGGTCAGCGACCACCCGGGCCTGCAGCTCGGCCTGGACCTGGGCGATCTGGTCGAGCAACGCCGTCTTTTCCGCCTCCAGCACATCGACCCGGTTGTGCAGATCCTGCTGTGCTTCCGTTTCCGCGGTGTGTTGCGCGAACATGGCCGTCTGGCGCGCCAGCGCCGCTTCCAGCTCGACAATCCGCTCAGACTGCTGCTGCGCCTGACCGGCGGATGTCGCCAGAGCGGCCTGCAGCGTGGTGCGGGCGGCAAAGACGCGGTCGGCGTTATCGGACAGCGCACCCGGATCGGGTACCGCAGATGGACCGCCGATCACCAGGGCTTCGAGTTCGCTCGCCAGCGCCTGGGTGACGGGGTCGGCCATCACGCTGGCTGCCGCCAGGAACGTCAGGAGCGGGTCGTCGGCGCTGTCAGCCCCCGTGCCGTCTGCTGTCTCATCCACCCCGCCGGCGGGGGGCAGGGGCACCACCCCTGCCGGCATCTCCAGCGATACGCCGATGCGTCCCGACAATGCCTGGACCAGGGCTGCCGGATCCGCCTCGGCGTGATCGGTCTGGATGACGGCAAGGCGGCGGCGCAGTCGGCGCGAGGCTGCCAGAAGCACCCGCGTGCGCTCTTGCCAACGGGCCAGCGCCATGGATGGCGCCATTCCGTCGGCCATGGCCGAGGCCAGCGCCGCCACGGGCGTCTGCACCGCCACGAGCACCGGCGCGGTGCCATCGGGAACCGTGGCCAGATCGGGCAGCATGGTCAGGCGCAGGGGCGCCGAGGGGCCGTGCGCCAGCGCCTGCAACA
>SKYA01000075.1 GCA_007128135.1 Paracoccaceae bacterium
CGCGCGATCTGGTTGGTCAGTTCCTGCAGCGCGCCAAACGGGCACAGCCAGCCGCAATAGGCGCCGCGCCCCCAGAAGATCAGCGCGGCAGCGACTGCCCACCACAGGATGAAGGTCAGCGGGTCGAGCATGAAGGCCTGCCAGCTGAACCCGTCTTGCAACGAGGCGACCAGGGCAAGGATGTTGACCACCGACAGTTGCGCCGCCGCATACCAGCCAAGGAACACCAGCGTGAAGCTGAGAAATCCCATGCGGAACCAGTAGGTTGCGCGTGCTGATCGGGTCAGGAACATCTGGAAGAAGAACGCCCCGGTCAGCAGCGTCAGCATCATCACCAGCCCGGCAATCTCGTAGCGGCGATCCCACCAGATGCGCTCGATCAGCGCCTGTTGCGCGGCAAGTTCCGCCTCGCGGTCATGCAGATCCGCGACCGGCGCGGCCGGGGCCGCAATCTCGGTCAGGTAAGGACGCGGCATCCGGAAGCCCAGATCAAAGGTGGTGAACACACGCTCCAGCGCGGCCACATCACGGCTGACCAGCAGTTGCAAGCGCCATGGTTCGGTGGGGTCGAAGCCATATTCGGCGGGGACGCGGAACAGGTCCAACTCGTCAAATGTCGGCGCGCCCTGCACGTCCAGCGCCCGCAGACGGCGATTGTCGCGGTCGCGGAAGCGGATGGACTGCTCGCCCTGGATCAGCACGATCCGGTCAAAGACGCCCCCGCGCACATAGCCCGAGCCCTTGAAGGAATAGATCCCGCGCCCACCGACCAGCAGGGCATGGTCGCCCTCGTCCAGCCAGCCTTCGAGGTTGGCGAATTCGCGCTCCCCTAACAGCGTGCGCCCGATCGTGGGCACGCTGGCCACGGTTGCATACATGTCGATGAAGCGCGCATCATCTGGCTCTATCAGGGGACGGCGTATCGCGCGCGGGTCATCGACGGCGGCAAAGGCGTCATTGACCTGCCCCACATCCAGCGACATGCGCCGCACGGTGCCATCGCCCACCAGCGTGAACCAGTCATCCGCGGCCTGTGCATCCGGGTTCAACGCGAATCTCGGGCCGGTCGGGGCCTCGCGCGGGGCGAGGCCACCAAGACCGAGCGCGCGGGCGACCCTGATTCCGGAGCGCACGATCGAATCGTCGATCACCATGATCGTGACCGTGACGCCCGATATGATGTTGAGGTCCTGGATATCGCCGCCTGCTTCGGCTGCGGCGACAAGGTCCAGCCCGATGTGATCCTGCATCAGGTTGTGGATGCGCGATTCGGGGATGCCGATCAGGACGATGGGCTCGGAATGCGCGACCATGCGCAGCCCGATGATGCGCGCGCCATCGTCGATTGCGACCATCGTGTGAATGGGTTTGCCGGAATAGCCGGTGGTGCCGACATAGTCAGTGGTGATGAAGACCCAGCCGATCTGCTCGCGCCCCCGCAGCAGCGGGGCGGCGGGAATATCCTCGCGCATCGGGCCAAAGGCCGTTGCTTCGGGGACAATCGTATCGGGGGCAGCCTCGGCCAGAAAACGCGGCAGATGCGGCACTTGCGCCATGGCGGGCAGCGCGAGCAGGACCAGAATCAGCGCAAGAACAGCGGCAAGACATGCTTGCCATGGCGCGGATCGACTGCCAGAGGGAGCGAAACAAGGCATCTGTCAGGCCTTTGTCCTGAAAGCGTGTGCGCGCGGGAGGCTTGCCTCCCGCCTCATGCGCCGGGCAAGCAGTCGCATGACGTGGTCAGCCGTCAGTCGTACTCCGGTCGTTCGGAGAAGAACGGTAGTCGGGTCACATGACGGCACCGCCATGACAGGCGGGCACTCCTGACGCAGGCGGTGAGAACAGTTCTCGGGATCGGCCTCTTGACCATGGACGGCGACCCGAACGCTGGACTGCCCGGTCTCGATGCCGACTGGCAGTTCATGCCGCTCGGCGGCGGGGGTTCGGGCCTGAGCATGGCCATGGCGCGTCGCTGCGAGCGCGATACCAAGAACCATCGGGGCAGACGGGAAGCGGGCGACACGATTGATCATGCAGGCAGCATATCAGAGATATTCCATTTGACCTTGATCAAGATCAAATGGAATATCCTTTTTCAGAACCCGCTGGTCGCTTATGTCCCACAAGCCAACGCCCCCAGACCCGCCCATGGAGTTTTCATGCAGTTGTCGAAATTCTCAGATTATGCCTTGCGGGTGTTGCTGCTGGCCGCCAGCACTCCAGATCGCAACACCACCATCCGCGAAGCTGCCGAGATCTATGGCATTTCCCATGCGCATCTGAAGAAGGTGGTACTACATCTGTCCCGGCAGGGCTATCTGGCCGCCGAACGCGGGCATGGTGGAGGTTTCAGGCTGGGTATGCCTTCGGACCAGATCAACCTGGGCATGCTGATTCGATCGACCGAGACGGATTTCGCGCTGGTCGAATGCTACCGTCCGAATACCAGATGCTGCATCGCTCCAACCTGCCTGCTGCCCGGGATTCTGAATGAGGCGCTGGCCGCCTTCATGGAGGTTCTGGACCGCCACACGCTGCAGGACATCGCACTGCGCCCTGAGGCATTTCCCTTTCAGGACTAAGCATCCCCGACGCCCAGGGCATCACCCGGTCCGCGCCGAATCACAACTAATCCCGCTTCGGCGCGTCGGGCCATGCGATATCTGCCAGCGTGCTGTGGTCCAGATGCGTCAGGAATGCGACCTCTGCCCCGGCAAGTTCCCTGCGCAGGCGACAGGCTGGCATCAAGGTGCAGTTGCTGCGCCCGGGTCCGAAGCATTCGACAAGCGCCTGCCCTTCTTCCAGAACGCGGATGACCTGTCCCAGCGTTATCTCCGCAGGATCGCGCGCGAGCCATGCTCCGCCGCCACCGCCGCGGCGCGTCCGAACCAGGCCCGCGCGAACCAGTTGCTGGATGATCTTGGTCAGATGATGGCGCGACAGGGCAAACTCGTGCGCCAGATCCATGGTGGAGAAACTGCGCTCTGGTGCGCCGGCCATGCGCATCAGCACCCGAAAGCCATAATCGGTGAAAGAGGTCAGGCGCATGATACCCGTCTGCTCCGGCATGAATAGGTATTTACGATACCTATTGCCCGCAATATGGTCAAGGACGTGCAGAAAAGGAAGGTAACCGAATGACCACGACAGCCAGGCAAGTCCGCGAATGGACCGGCCCCGCCCTGCTGAGTTACGGATTTCGACCCTTTTTCCTGTTTTCGGGCATCTGGGCGGCCTTTGCGATGGGTTACTGGCTGGTCCTGCTGACAGGGCGCGCCCCGCTGCCCGCTGCCTTTGACGCGATAGACTGGCATGTGCATGTCTTCCTGTTCGGATATCTGTCTGCCGTGATCTCGGGCTTTCTGCTGACCGCAGTGCCGAACTGGACCGGTCGCCTGCCGGTGGTGGGCTGGCCGCTTGCGGGGCTGGTGGCACTCTGGCTGATGGGGCGCCTTGCGGTGATGCTTGGCGGTGGCTGGCCGGCGCTGACGGTGGCTCTGGTCGATCTGGCGTTGCCGCTTGTGCTGATCGGGTTTCTGGCGCGCGAGATTTCCACCGGGCGCAACTGGCGCAACCTGCCCGTGCTCGGGTTGATGGCGATTTTTGCCTGCGCCAATGCAATCTTCCACTGGGAAGCCGCACAGGGCAGTGCCCATGACGGCTATGGACTGCGCCTGGGGCTGGCCGCGGTGCTGATGCTGATTGCGCTGATCGGAGGGCGGATCGTGCCCAGTTTCACCCGCAACTGGCTGGCACGGCAGAAGGCCGTTCGCCTGCCGGTGCCGTTCAATCGTGCCGATGGTGGGGTCATGGCGCTGACAGGTGCAGCGCTGCTGGCTTTCGTCCTCGCGCCCCATGGCGTGGCAACGGCGGCGCTGTGCCTTGGTGCAGGTGGTGCGAATGTCTGGCGCCTGACGCGCTGGGAGGGGCGACAGACCGGAGCCGAGCCGCTGGTATGGGTGCTGCATGTCGCCTATGCCATGCTTGCGCTGGGGTTTCTGACCGTGGGTGCTGCAGCACTGGACCTGTTGCCGCAATCGGGCGCGCGCCATGTCTGGCTGGCCGGGGCGATCGGCCTGATGACCCTGGCCGTGATGACACGCGCCAGCCTTGGCCATGCAGGGTTGCCGCTGACGGCAGGCCGCCCCGTGGCAGCGTTGTATCTGGCCCTGATCGGGGCCACCTGCGCGCGGTTTCTGGCGGGGTTCTGGCCGGCCGAGATCTGGCTTCTGCACCTGTCGGCGTTCCTCTGGATCGTGGCTTTCGGCGGGTTCTCGGTGCTTTACTGGCCCATCCTGATGCGCCCCAAACAGGCGGCAAGGCCCGTCAGTTCGGCGCGCTATGCATGACCGACTGGGGCGAATATCCGGCGGCATGGGCGCCGTTCATGCTGACCCATACCCTGCCCCTGCGCCCGGTGGTGAAACCCAGGCTTGTGGCACGGATGTGGCGAACAGGCTTCGCGCTGGCCTATTCGGCGCTGTCACTGATGATTCTGGCATGGCTTGTTGCCGCAACCGGGCGCGCGCCGCAGGTGGTGCTCTGGCCGATGCTGGAGGTCGCACACTGGATCGTTCTGGCGGCCATGCTGCTCCTTGCGCTGAGCCTGGGGCGGCCCAATCCGTTTTCCTTCGGGAGCGCCCAGGACCACCGGTTCGACCCTGACCGGCCCTAACTGGCCGGACGCATCCGCCACCCGGTCCTGATGGCCCTGACGCTCTGGGCGGGGGGGCATCTGATCGTGAACGGCACGCTGGCCCATGCCGCCCTGTTCGGAGGATTTGCCGGATTCGCGCTTTTCGGAATGCACAGGATCGACCGGCACAGGATACCGGCGCAGTTTATCAGCACATCCAGACGGTCCAGACCTGTCGCACAGGACCGGACTGATGTCGCATCAGTGACATCCAGCCGCATGCTGCTCAGGCCGCCGGCTTGCGGCAGGGACGCAAGTTCTGACTGTGTGGCGGCTGTGGCCACCACCTCCCGGCCACTATCGGGCAATGCGTCCACAGTGGCGCGTCCTATGCCACCCATACCACCCGTGACCAGCGCTTTCATGCCGGGTCCCGGCACAGGAAAGCCTCGACAGTCTCGCGCTCGGGCATCGGGGCAACTGCACCATAGCCCAAGGTGCTGAGTGCGGCTGCGGCATTGGCATAGCGCGCGGCCCTGAAGGGGTCGCCGTGGCGCAGCCATTCCGCGAGAAACGCACCATCGAACGTGTCGCCAGCGGCGGTGGCGTCAACCGCGTCAACCTCGAAAGCCGCCAGAAACTCATGCCTCTCCGGCGTGGCGACCAGCGTTCCCTCTGCGCCGAGCGTCAACGCAACGACCCGCGCCCCTGCCTCGAGATAGTGGTCCACGATCGCTTGCGGAGCCTCGAGACCGGTCAGGGCGCGGGCATCATCCAGCCCGGGCAGCGCTATGTCGCACGAGCACATCGCGGCACCGATTACTGCCCTTGCCCTTGCCAGCGGCCAGAGCTTCAGCCGGAGATTGGTGTCCATCGAGACCGCGCAGCCTGCGCTCCGCGCGACCTCGATCGCGGCGAAGGCGGCGTCGCAACTGCTGGCGCTGATTGCCAGGGTGATCCCTGACAGATGCAGGCAACGCGCCGCGGCAATGGCCTTCACCGGAAGGTCATCCGGCCCCATCAGGCTGGCGGCCGATCTGGCACGCAGATAGGAAAACTCATGTCCTTCAGGGCCATGGGTCACGAAATAGACACCCGTATGCCCGTCGGTGCGACGCTGCACCGTGGACATGTCAACGCCGTTCTCGGCCCAGAGTGCCGCAAGGCTGTCGCCGAACGCATCCTGCCCCAGCGCGGTTATCACACCCGCCCGCGCCCCCGACCGAGCCGCCGCGATTGCACAGTTCGATGTATCGCCCCCATGGCCCAGCAGAAAACGCCCATCCGGCTGCTGGTTGAATTCGACCATCGGTTCACCAAGGCACAACAGCGCCGTCATCAGATTCGCCCGTATTTCGCGATTCCCCCGACCAGCGAACCGGAATCGATTTTCAATCTTGCCTGCTCGAGTTCGCGCGAGTCAATGTCCTGTACCATCTCCAGAACCGCTTGCGCATGCGCTTGCGGGACCACCACGACCCCATCCGTATCGCCGACGATGATATCGCCGGGATGGATCGTCACCCCGTCGATTGTTACAGGAATCTGGCTGGCGACCGTGCGAAACCGGCCCAGCGTCGTGCCCGCCGCGTTTTCCATTCCAGATCGCCCGGGACGATGACCGGCCGTTCCGGATCAGCCGAAGGCGCGGTGCGCAGGGCATCGATCAGCTGATCCATGTCATCATGGAATTCTTCCAGCGGACGAAGCGCATCCGGATTGAGCGCCTTGAAGACATGATCCGTATCCGTGCCGTCCGACCCGGGCGCGCGGGCTGTCTGCAGCGGCGCTGTGGTCGCGCCCCCCAGAAGTGCCGAGAAAACCTCTGTCATGGTGCAGATGCCGCTGCCCTTGCGGGCACTCATCTCGGTCGTCCCGCCAGGAGGTGTGAGCCCGCCCTCGCCGGTATCATAGATGATGACGCGGGCGCGGCCCGCCGGGATCGGCTCTCCAGCAAGCCAGGCCAGGTTCACCTTGCCGATCGATGCGGTCGAGGCAGCAATGTCGGACATCAGCGCGGGATTGCGCCGCGCGGGCGCGCCAAAGGCAAAGGGACTGGTCGAGAACATGGGCCGCGCGCCGCCTGCAGGCGCGACACATCGGGTGAAGCCGTTCGAGGTGACAAGGCCGACCATCCCCTGCGCTGCCGCTTGAATCTGACACAGTCCTCAAGCGGGGCGGTGCGGGCACGGGCGCAAAGCTGTCCGAACGCGCCCTCGAACGGATCGTTGCCGGCTCGCTGGCCTTGGGTGAGGCAATTTCCGAGACTTCCCTGCCGCAATCCCTGAACGTGTCGAAAACGCCGGTGCGCGAGGCGCTGCAGGAACTGGAGCGCGAAGGCCTGGTGCAGATATTTCCAAAGCACGGCACGTTTGTCTTCGAGGCCAGCCCCGGATTGGTTCGAGAGATCAGCGATTTCAGGCTGATGCTGGAAACCGTCGCGCTGGAGCGCGTGATGGCCAGCAGATGGGGCCAGCTTGTGGACCATCTGGAGCCTGTCGTGGCCGCGTTGGAGAATGCCATCACTGCCGATGACCTTGTGGTTTGTCGGCGTCTTGATGCGACGCTCCATAGCGGCATCATGGCCCGCTGCGGGAATACCTTTCCAGAGGAGGCTCATGCCGCGATCGAGTTTCGGGTCCAGGCGCTGCGCACCCCGCTGTCCACTGCCGCCGACAACAACGACCGCACCATGGGTGAGCACAGGAACCTGAGTGCAGCAATCGAAGACAGGGACGCGCCTCGTGCGCTCGAGATTCTGCGCAATCACATCCTGCAAACAAGAGAAAGCTGTCTTTCGCAAATGTTGCAAGCGCCCAGAAAGTAGCTCAGCGCCGTGACAAGCGCCAGCCACGGACCCATGCGTGCGGGCATCGAGCGTGGCACCAGTTGGACAAACGGAAAGCTCCGGCGCGCCTGTCGCCTGTTGGACTGGCTGTCGTGCAGCGCGCGGGCCTCTCTCGTGGCAGCCCGGGCGGCACGGGCGACCAAATATCCGGCGTGTGCCTGTCATTTCCGGCCGCGACACGTTCGGCCGCTTTTGTCAGTGCGAAATCACATGGAGTGTGGCATCGTTCGCCGGAAATGGAAAAAGGCCCGCTCATGTCAGTTTACCGCGCGATCTACACGTCCCGCCCCTTCGGCTTCGACAGCGGCACGCTGAACAGTATCCTGGTTCATGCGCAGCGCACCAACCCGAGCGTCGGCATTACCGGTGCGCTCATCTGTCGGGAAGATGTCTACCTGCAACTGCTCGAAGGGCCCGAGGACGAAGTCAGGAAAGCCATGGAACGCATCAGGCGCGATGACCGGCATGTCGAGTTCAGGATTCATGTGGAAAAGACCGTGCCCGAGCGGATGTTTGGAAAATGGGCGATGCTGCATGATCCTGCAGCGACCTGGATCTGGTCGCGGGAAGAGGTGAGAAACGACGCCATCGAGCGCACCACGGCGGCAGAGGTAGAAGGGTTTTTCCAGAAGCTGAGCGACCGGAACACCTCGCCGGACATGACCTGACCGCCACGGGCGAACGCACTATGGTGTCCGTCGTCTCATCCAGACCTCCAGCAGGGCAAGATAGGGCAGATAGAAGGCAAAATACTGCACCTTGTCGAATGTCCCGGTGAGTTGCTCATTGCTCCACAGGCCGTCGGTCAGGATGTACCAGAGCACGTAGTGCAGCCGGAAGATCAGCGAGCCCATCGCCAGCACCAGAAGCCGCAGCGCCCAGTTTCTGTGCCGCGCGGCATCACTCGCGCGTGCAAAACGGACAGTCTGGACGGCCGCGCCAAGCATCAGGGCGCCATAGAGCGCGAAACCAATATCCATCAGCGACCCCGCAATCGTGCCGCGGCTGGCGATATAAAGCAGCCCACCAAGCGCGACCGCGATCGACGACATGACGACCACCCTCCCCGCAACCCTGTGCACCTGCGGATAGTCGGTACGGACCCGCGCGATCAGCTGCAGCGGGGCAAGCACCATGATCAGGCCGCCCAGCAGCATGTGCATGAAGATCGCCCCATTGGAGATGGGCCCGTCAGGTGTGTAGATATAGGTTTCTTCGGACAGATCGGTACCAAGCCCGCGCAACCCGAAGCGCAGGGAATAGGCTGCAAAGGCGAGAACCGGCACCGCGAGAAGCGCAACACCGAGATATTTCGCCAGCACCATCCATCTCGGGACCCACTGATCCACGCGCGCCTCCAAAGATATCCGCTACGCTCAGGCTAGCGCACAGATGCAGGGTACAACAGGTTGAAAGACCTTCTGGAGCATGCAGACCTGCCCATAAACCTTCGCATGCACCACGCCGGGTCTGCCGAGGCTGATTTCCGTTGGTTGCCCGGCCATGGCCTCCGTTTGCGGAGCAGCGCGGAAACTGGTCTCGGTTTCGGCAGGCGGGATGTTCCCGACCGGACCGATCAGGCGACGGGTGTTGTTGCCGGGGTTTCGGTCCATTTTGGTGAAACCGTCGCGGTGACAGCAGGCAAGACATTGCGCGGGCGGATCGGCATGAGGCAGCAACAGCACCGCTGCGCGGTTTGCCTTTGCCACGCTCGCGGGTCTGCTGGTGCCCTTGCAACATGCGCAAGCAAGAGTGATGCTCCGGCAGCAGGATCTACCAGTGGCCGAATCCGCGCGAGACGGAAACCACCGCAAGGGGTCTTGCGCCGCTGCGCCGCATGTGTCCGGCCGGACACAGGCAAACCCTTGTGACTCTGGCGCGTATCCGGATGGATGGCAGAAGGCTATTTGTCACCCGGGATTTGGCATGCGCGGCACCCAGACCCTCAAACAGTTGCGTGTCATCGGGGCGCTTGCCCGAAAAAGTCGGATTGTGGACGCAGCCGCAGACCTCGGGATCGCGCAGCCTGCCGTGTCCAGGCATCTTGGCACAGTGGAAAAGCGCTTTCGGCAGCGCCTGTTCCTTCGCCGGGGCCGACAGATTGTCCCGAGCGCGTTGTGCGAAACATTGCTTCCGCGGATCCGGACACTCCTGTCGCTGGCCGTCGAGGCCGAGACCGCGCTGGACGGATTGCGCGGGCTGAATGAAAGGCGCTTGCGGGTCGGCTATTCGACCCATCAATTCGTGATGCATGTGTCGGGCGGCTTCATGGATGCGGTTCGCGGCATCAAGATCGAGGCGCGCTGCATGGCTTCATTCGATTTGCTGACACAGTTGCGCGCCGGAACGCTGGATGCGGCCTTTGTAAACCTGCCCGGACTGGGATTCGAACTGCACATGCTGGAATTGCGGCGTGCGGATCTGGTGCTGATGGCAGGCCCCGGTCATCCGCTGGCAGACGAGAGCAGCATCAATCTGCGCGAGTTGTCGAAATGGCTCCTGATCCAGCGCGAGACAAGCTCTGGCAACCGCCGCGCGCTGGAAGCGACGGCCATGCGCGAGGGCGTCGCTCTGAGAACCTTGCTTGATCTGGGGTCGTGGGAATCGCGGCGCGCGGCAGTCGAGGCCGGGATCGGCGGGGGTGTCGTGATGGCAGGCGAAATCAGCGAGGCATCGGGATTGTGCGCGATCACCATCGCGACGGTAGCGGTGGCTGCAGCGCAGCATCACGGCGGCCCATGCGGTCGAGGTGTATAACCACAGCTGCGCCGCAGGCGCCGATCGGCCTGACGGCTTTGCGATTGCCGACCTGCTGCTGTCCGAAGGGCGCGATCTGACGCTGTGCGCCACTGATGACGCGGCTTTCAGCGAACCTGATCATTTCGGCGGCTGGGTGATGGTGCGCACGACCGAAAACACACCAGAGGCTCTTCTCGTCGCGCTCAAGGCCGGGAATTACTATTCCTCGCAGGGGCCGGAACTGCGGGGAATCGAGATCACTCATGACGCGATGAGGGTTCAATGTTCAGCCATGGTAACGGTCATCGTACAGGGCGCAGGGTCAGCGGCAATCGCGAGCCACGGGGCATCAATGACGCAAGCTTGCCTGTCGGTCGCAAGGTTCAGAACATCATCCTGGCTGCGCGTCACCATCATTGATGCATCAGGGCGCCGCGCATGGAGCAATCCGATCCGAAACAGGCAGCGCTGAACCCGGTACCGAAAGGGCGTCGCCGACCGGCAGGCAGGTCGATTTCGCGACTTTGCCAATAGGCTGCCGATGATCCCCGACAGGCCGTGCGCGCTGCAACAGGCGCTGAAGACACGGGCGTGCGTTTCCACGTCATCCCGCGCAACGGCCCGCCAGCACCCAGCGTGCCGCGCTCAGGCCATGCGCGCGCGCCTGACCCAGACTTCCTTCAGCATCGGAACCGAACCGGGCAGAGCGAGACGGATCAGATCCGCGCGCAGGCCCTCGCGCAGCGCGCCCCGGTCCGAAAGACCCGCCGCCTGCGCTGGCGTGGATGTCACCGCGCGAAAGCCGCGCGCCATATCCCTGCACGATTGCCCCAGGCGCACCGCCGCCTGCAACAAGGCCGCCGGAACATAGTCGGACGACAGAATGTCCAGCCTGTCTGCCGAAGCAAGATCCGCCGCCGCCACATTGCCGGAATGCGATCCGCCCCGGATCAGGTTCGGCGCACCCATCATCACGGCGATTCCGCTCGCATGGCAGGCCTGCGCAGCCTCCATCGTGGTCGGGAATTCCGCCAGTCGCAGCCCATGCGCGGCCGAGGCCGCAACCTGCTCCGCAGACGTATCATCATGGCTGGCCAGCGTCGCACCGTAATGCTGCGCTGCAGCCACCGCCGCCGCCTCGTGGGGGGCGCGCACCTTGGCACCAAGCGCCTGCTGGCGGGCAATATCGGCGTCGAGCTCGGCATCTGTCATGCCATACTTGCCGCGCAGATAGATCCGCAGCTTGGTCAGATCGGCAAACTGGCGCTGCCCTGGTGTGTGGTCCATGAGGCTGACGATACCGACACGGTCAGACGGGCCGAATTCATCAAGTTCTTCCAGCAGTGTCTCTGAACAGATTTCAGCGCGCAGATGCACGTAATGGCTGATCTGCAGCGCGCCAAGATCGCGCATTTCCAGTATCTCGGAGGCCAGCGCGCGCGCATAACGCCCCCGCCTCGTGGCGCGCGTCATGCCCAAACCCAAAGTGGCCTACTTTTGCGCCGCCCCGCGGCCCAATTTTACTCCGGCGTTGACACCCTTGCACACCTCATTTCCCACAAGCCGGGGATGACCATCCGGTCATCGAACCGGCGATGAGACATATCGGCCCCGCCTTGTCTCAATCCAAAACGCTCACCCAGCGCAGCATGAAGAAGTTGTCTGGCCGCTGGACCAGATCGACGCCGTCGCGGGCCGCCCAGACAAGGGGTTCGGTGTAGAGCGGGACATAGGCCACCCGATCCTGGAGGATGCCTGCGACCTCGTCCAGCATGGCCTGACGCGTCGCCGTGTCCAGTTCCTGCTGGATCAGAGGCAGGAGTTCATCCACGCGCGCATCGGAGAAGCCGCCGAAATTCCAGGTTCCCAGCGTGCCGTCCGGCGTTGCGGCCAGAAAGCGGATCGGGTGTTCGGCGTCGAACGTCCCCGGCGACCAGCCCAGCAGGAACATGTCGAAATTCCCGTCACGCAGTTCGCCCCAGTAGTTGCGCACCGGCATGGTCTCCAGCTGCGCATTCAGGCCGACCTGCTGCAGCATGCCGGTGATGACCTGGCAGATGAACTCGTCATTCAGGTAGCGGTCGTTCGTGCAACGCAGGCCGAAGCCGAAGCCGTCGGCCAGACCCGCCTCGGCCATCAGGGCGCGGGCCGCATCCTGGTTATGGGCGGGACGCGCGGCGTGGGCCGCAGACCAGCCCGAGAGCCCCTCGGGCAGCAACTGGCTTGCCGGTTCGGCCATGCCTGACATCAGCACCTGATTGATAGCCGCCACGTCGATGGCATGAGCCGCCGCCTGGCGCACACGCGGGTCGGTGAAGGGGTTGCCGGTCGTGTCGGCGTCACCAGACCACAGGGCCTCGGCAGTGTGGTTGAAGCCAAGCATGATCACCCGCGTCTCCAGCCCTTCAAAGGTGCGGATACCGGTGGTTTCACGCAACCGGGCGACATCGCGCACGGGGAGCGGGGCCAGCATGTCGATCTCGCCGGACAGGAGCGCGGCAAGGCCGGTCGCCGCATTCTCGATGGGGTTGAAGACGGCCTCGGTCAGGTTGTGGGTGGCAGTGTCCCACCAGTCGGGGTTCGGCACCAGCCGGATCTCCACGCCGGGATCGCGGGCGGTCAGGATGAACGGGCCGGTGCCGTTGGTGTTGCGGGTGGTGAATTTCTCCTCGTCGCGCGCGGGGACCTCGGCGCCGTTTGCCTCGGCCCAGCCACGGTCCAGGATCATGAAATTGGCGATGCTGTCGGGGAATAGCGGGTTCGGCGCGGCGGTCACGAAATCGACCGTGACATCATCGATCACCCGCAGTTCGGTGACCGGGGCGAACCACGAGCGCACATCGGACTGCTCGGCAATGGCGCGCTGATAAGAGAACAGGACGTCATCGGCAGTGAACGCCTCGCCACCGTGAAAACGTACGCCCTCTCGCAGGCGAAAGCGCCAGCCGTGGGTGTCTGTCAGTGGCTCCCATGATGTTGCCAGAGACGGCTCGATCGTCATGTCGGCTGCGCGGCGCACAAGCCCTTCGTAGATGTTGTTCAGGAACGAGGTGACCGGGGCCAGATTGGCGGCGTGCGGGTCCATCGTCTGTGGATCGGTGGTGCTCGCCCAGCGAAAGGTCTCGGCTTGAGCGGCAAGGGGGATCGATGCGATGAACAGGGCGGTCGACGTGGCAAGCATGGCGGTTCTGGTCATGAGGGACTCCGGCTGGCAGGGGCAAGGGATTATCAGAACAATCATTTCAATAAAAAGCCGCGCTGACAAGTACCTTGATTCTGAGGCGGTTGCACTCGGTCTTGGCCGGGCGGCATCGCACCAGACGCCCTGCACCCGAATAGGTCCGCAAAAAGCCTCCGAAGGTCGCGCCGCCGCGGCCGGAGCTTTGTTCCGGGAAAATTCTGACAATGGGTCTTGGACCAAGGCATTGTGTGGCAACACACCGGGGTGCGGCTGCGCATTTTCAGGGCCGGATGGAAAACTGGGCCGTGTTGCGCAGCCGCAACCCGGCCGGACTGGTGATGGACGCTCCCGAATGGCGCCGCGCCTATGCGCCAAGTCCCAATTCAGGTTACGAGAGTCCGGCCCGACCGCTGATGTATCGGGGCGAGGACCCGCCGCTTGACTTCAACCCTCTCGCCTGCGTGTTGCGGGTGGAAAACCGGGGCAGGATCTTTCTGCGCCTGCGCGAGGCGGGTGTCGTTCGCAAAGCCGGAGTGGTCCTGAGTTGGACGCCGGTCTGCCTTGGCGCATGACAGCCGCACCATAGCGCAGGGTCGCGAAGTGAACC
>SKYA01000127.1 GCA_007128135.1 Paracoccaceae bacterium
GACCCCTCGCGGGCGCTGCCCATGCCTGCGGCATGGGCGGGTGGTTCCGCCGCCGTTCCGGGCTGATTTGGAGAAGTGACCCATGCCGACGGATTTCCCTTCACCGGACACACGCTATCCGATCCGCCTGCCGGATGGCACCGACCATGTCGGCACCGTGTTCCTGCGCGCCGTGATCGACCATCCGCGCTGGCAGGTGGGCGATTACAGCTATGCCAGCAGCGAGGCCCCGCCCGAGGACTGGGCGCACCGGCTGGCGCCCTATCTCTATGCGTTCTCGCCCGAGCGGCTGGTGATCGGGCGGTTCTGCCAGATTGCCGATGGTGTTCAGTTCCTGACGGCCTCGGCCAATCACCGGCATGACGGATTCTCGAGCTATCCTTTCGCGGTGTTCCATCGCCGGTTCGAGGGCGCGGCCTCGCTGCCGGGGCCGGGGCGGGACACGGTGGTCGGGCATGATGTCTGGATTGGTGCCGGGGCGCGGATCCTGCCGGGGGCGCGGCTGGGCAACGGGGTGATTGTCGGGGCCGGGTCTGTCGTGGGAGGGGTGGTTGCGCCCTATACGGTCGTGGCGGGCAACCCCGCGCGGGTGATCCGCCAGCGTTTCGCGCCCGAACTGGTGGCACGGCTGGAGGCGATCTGCTGGTGGGACTGGCCGATCGACGAAATCTGCGCGCATGAGGACGCGATCTGCAACGCAGATCCGGCGCGGCTGGCGCGCGCGGCGCGGGAGGTGGCGCAGGGGCGACGGCCCTGATCGGGTTGCGTGCGGGGCGTCGGGCAAGGGGATGACCGCGCGCGCAGCGAAGAGAGGGACGGCCTGACAGGGGATGCCGTCTTTGCCTGCGCCGGATGAGGAGTGGCAGTCAGGGGATTTGCAGCAGGGGTCGATCATGGCCGGGCACCGGGCCGAAGGCCCCGTGCCCGGTTCGAGGAAGTGACGACCCTGCTGCATTCTGACGCGCGGCCTTCTCGACATGTGAAGCGTTGTTCAATACCCCTGATCTGTCTCGGATCGCATCACGGAAAAGGCTTCAGGTTCAGTCTGCTGGAGCGTACGCGGCGGCCTGGCGTGGCACGGGGCCGAAGGCCCCGTGCCTGGTTCGGGTCAGTTTCCGGCCGATCTGGTGAGGGCCCGCGTCATGTCGCCGGTGCCCTGCGCTGCGTCTCGCGGCGTTCGGCTGTCAGGCAGGCCCGTGTCATCTCGGGCGAGAGTGTCGCCATGGCGTCGAATTGCGTCAGGAACACCTGACCGGTCAGCTGGTCGAGGAAATGGCTCCGTGCGAGCTGGTCCATCACAGGCCCTTTCACCTCGGAGAGGTGAAAGCTCACCCCGGCGGCCTGAAGGCGTTCGTTGATGGCCTCGAGGCTTTCGAGCGCGGAGGCGTCGATGTAATTGACCGCGTTTGCCTGCAGCACGACATGGTGCAGATCCGGGGTCTCGGCCAGGGCCTGCACGATCCGGTCCTCGAGCGCGCGGGCATTGGGGAAGTAGAGCGATTCGTCCACGCGGATCGAGAAGACATGCGGGTCCTGCGTGACGGCATGGCGCTCGATGTTGCGGAAATGCTCGGTGCCTGGAACCTGGCCCACGACAGCCATATGCGGCCGCGAGGTGCGGTACAGATAGAGCACGAGCGAGAGCCCGACCCCGGCCAGCAGCCCTTCCTCGACGCCAACGAGCAGCGTCACCGCCATGGTGGCGGCCATCGCCGCGCCATCGGCGCGCGAATAGGCGAAGGTGCGCGGCAGGGCGCGGAAATCGAGCAGCGAGAGCACGGCCACGATGATGATGGCAGCGAGCGTCGCGCGGGGCAGATAGACCATCAGCGGTGTCAGCGCCAGCACGGCGACCGCGATCATCGCGGCGGTCATGGCCCCGGCGGCGGGTGTCTCGGCGCCCGCGTCATGGTTCACGATCGAGCGCGACAGCCCGCCCGTGACCGGCATGGCATTGCTCACACCCGCGCCCAGATTGGCCAGCCCCAGCGCCACCAGTTCCTTGTCGGCATCGACAAACTGGCGTTTTTTCGCGGCTAGGGTCTGCGCGATCGAGATCGACTCGACATAGCCCACGATGGCGATCATCAGTGCGGGTGCGGCAAGTATCTGGATCAGTGACAGATCGAACGCGGGCAGGCCGAATTCGGGCAGGCCGCGGGGGATGTCGCCGAGGATGGCCACGCCCATGCGGTCGAGTCCCAGCGCCCAGGTCGCAAGGGTCGAGACCACGACGGCCAGCAGCAGCGCGGTCTTGCCGAGCAGCCGGGCAAGCGGGGCGCTGACGCCCAGTCCTTGCAGAAGTTTCGCTAGCCCTGCGCGCGACCAGAACAGGAAGCCCAGCACTGCAGCTGAGAGCGCCAGTGTCACCAGCGAGACTGACCCGATACTTGCGACCAGCGACGGGATGACCTGCGGCAAGGTCTTGCCGCTGACATCGGTGCCGAGAAGATGGCGCAACTGGCTGGCCGCAATCAGGATGCCTGCCGCGGTGATGAAGCCCGAGATCACCGGATGACTGAGGAAACTGGCAATGAATCCCATGCGGAACAGGCCCATCGCCAGCAGCATCGCGCCCGACAGGAGCGCGAGCCAGAGCGCCGCGAGATGATAGCCCGGCGCGCCGATATCGGCCACCGTGCCGGCGGCCGCGGCAGTCATCAGCGCGACCACGGCCACTGGTCCCACGGCAAGCGCGCGTGAGGTGCCGAAGGCCGCATAGAGCAAAAGCGGCAGCATCGCGCCATAAAGCCCGGCCTGCGGCGGCAACCCGGCGAGCATGGCATAGGCCATGCCTTGCGGGATGAGCATGATGGTCACGACCGTCGCGGCGATCAGGTCATTGGTGAAGCTGGAGCGATCATAGTGCCGCGCCCAGGAGAGGAACGGCAGGAACTGGCTGGACATGGGCTTGCATCCCGTTGGCAGGTCATGAAAAGGCTCCAGTCACGATGGCCGGAGCGGCGGGGTTGCGCGATATATACGGTCGATAATAAATATTGCAAGTATTGAATATGAATCAATGCGGAGCGGCGCTGGTGCGCCGGTCCGGGGCCCTGGCCTGCTGCGCAGGCCAGGGCAGCCGGCCCCGCCGGACCTGTGCGGTCAGAAGGCGCGGAAGGTCATGGTGGTCAGCGTGCGGCTGATGCCCGGAATGTCGAACAGGTTCTCGGTCAGGTAATGACCGACATCGGCGCCCTCGGGGATGTAGACCTTCGCGATCAGGTCGAAATCGCCCGAGGTTGAATAGAGTTCCGAGACGATCTCGCGGTCATAGATGGCACTGGCCACCTCATAGGTGGTGCCGGGTTTGCAGCGGAACTGGACGAAAACACAGCGCATGGCGGCTCCTGTTCAGAAAGGGGAGGGGGCGTTGCCCCCTCTGGGCCTGCGGCCCATTCACCCCCAGGATATTTGGACAAGGATGAAACGGAAAGGGATTTGTGGACCACACGGGGGCGGGTGGGGTGCATGCCGGGCGCGGGAGTGTCGCCGGTCGGAGCGGGGGTTGTCGGCACGACGCGCGTGCGATGCCGGCATGCGGTGGTGCGTGACGGAGGAACCGGGTCGGGCGCGCCGGGCAGGGGAGTGCTCTGTGCGGGAGCGCGGAACGGACGGCGGAACGCTGCGATGGCGCGCTTGCGTGCCTTGCGCGCAGGGCAGTGTCCCCTGGAGGCATGTTCCGGGAGTGCCGCCCCCGGCGGGCAGGTGGTGTGTGCCATGCCGCGCCGTCCAAATGTTGTTGCGGGGGCGGGGCTACGCGCCGTGCTGCTGTCGGGGGGGTAGCCGGGCACGGAGGTGGCTGGGTGTGTGCTTTCACAACGTTTGACCCGTGCTTTTCAGGGGCTTTGATACCGGAAGACCTCGGGTGATGCCGGACTTTCCCGGATCACTTTACGCCAGTGACCCATCGTGCAA
>SKYA01000193.1 GCA_007128135.1 Paracoccaceae bacterium
CCGCTCGCGCGGCAGGAGGGCAGGGGGTGGGGTGCCTGCTCGAGTGGTGCGGGAAGTGCCTATTAACGAAGTTTTCAGTCCCGGCGCAGATACTCGCCCGGATAATCTGGCCCGCGATGCTTGCATGACGATTTCCACCTCGTTTTCCGACCGGCTGTCGCGTGAGCGGCGTGCCCGGCTGCGCGCGGAGCGGCTGCATGAACAGGTGCGGCATGAATTGAAGCTGGCCAATGATCGGCTGAAGGCGCATGCCTTCAGCCTGTCGGATCAGGTCATTGCCCAGCGCGAGGAACTGGCCGCGATCCGCAACCACGCCCAGACGCTGGAGGGGCGCAATACCC
This sequence comes from Paracoccaceae bacterium, assembly GCA_007128135.1. Classification (GTDB taxonomy): domain Bacteria; phylum Pseudomonadota; class Alphaproteobacteria; order Rhodobacterales; family Rhodobacteraceae; genus Roseinatronobacter. The sequence continues at coordinate 342 of SKYA01000193.1, forward strand.
AGGTCGCGCAGGACCTTCGGATTGCCCATTCCGAGGTCGATCTGGCCAATCTGCGCCTGCGCGAGGCGGTCGAGACATTGTCGGACGGATTCGCCGTCTTTGACCACGATGCCATCATGATCCTTGCCAATCAGGCCTATCTGAGCGTCTTTCGCGCCTTTCCCGAAGTGCAGCCGGGCATCCGCTATCGCCGGGTTCTGGAGATCTGCGCCCACGAGGGGCTGGTTGTCTTGGCAGAGCAAAGCCCCGACGCCTGGGTGGAGGCCATGCTCGACCGGCTGCGCGCGCCCGAGATTCCGCCCATGGAACTGCATTTCACCAATGGCATGTCGATCCGGCTTGTGGACCGGCGGGTGGCCAATGGCGACATCGTCTCGCTGGTCAACAATATTACCGCCACGTTGCGTTATCAGGCCGAACTGATCGAGGCGCAGACCCGCGCCGAGGCGGCGGCCGAGGCCAAAGCGGCCTTCCTGGCCAACATGAGCCACGAGATCCGCACGCCGATGAACGGGGTGGTCGGCATGTCGGAACTGCTGGCCGAGACCGAACTCGACCCCGAGCAGCGCAGCTATGTCGAGACCATCTGCTCCAGCGGCCAGGCGCTGGTGACGATCATCAATGACATTCTCGATTTCTCCAAGCTGGATGCCGGGCGGATGGAACTGCATCCCCAGGGCTTCGATCTGGAAAAGACCATCCATGATGTACTTGCCCTGCTGGCCGCGACCGCGCGCGCGCGGCGGATCGAGCTGATCTTCGATTACGACATGTTCCTGCCCCGGACCATGATCGGTGATGCGGGCCGGATTCGCCAGATCCTGACCAATCTGGTGGGTAATGCGCTGAAATTCACCGAAAGCGGCTATGTGCTGGTGCGCGCGGTCGGGATCGGGGCATCCGACCGCGCGCAGGTCGTCAACATCACGGTCGAGGATACGGGCATCGGCATCTCGCCCGAGAATCAGGACCTGATCTTCCACGAATTCAGCCAGGTCGAGCAGATGGCCAATCGCCGCTTCGAGGGGACCGGGCTGGGGCTGGCCATCACGCGGCGCATCGTCTCGATGATGGGTGGCAGGATCTGGGTCGAATCCGAACCTGGTGTCGGGTCCTGTTTCGGGGTCTCGCTCGAACTCGCGGTGGATCAGCCTGCCGCCGCGCGCGAGAGCGCCGGCCTGCCCGCAGGGATCGGCAGCATGTTGCTGGTCAGCGATCACCTGATCAGCCGCGAGATACTGGCGCGGCGATTGCAGAGCCTGAATGTGCGGGTTGCGACAGCGACGAAGATGGACGTGGCGCTGCGGCAGGTGGCAGATGCGCGACCCGATGTCGTGCTGGTCGATCAGGACCTGTCGGAGCCGACCCTGCCCGCGTTGCTGGCCGCATTGCAGGCGGAGGTGCCGGGGCTGGCGGTGGTGATGCTCTGCGCCAGCATGACCGAGGCGAAGCCGGCCCTGGAGCAGGGGTTATTGCGCGCGGCGCTGCCCAAGCCGCTGCTGTGGCGCGATCTGGTGCAGGTCCTGGCCCCGGCAGCGGCCCCGGCGGAAGAACCGCCGGGGCCGCTGCCTGATGCGCCCGCACCTGCCCGCGCTGGCCCCGAAAGGCGCCTGCGCGTGCTCTATGCCGAGGACAACCGGACCAACCGTCTGGTCTTCGAGAAATTCCTCAGGGGCGTCGCGCTTGAGTTGCATTTCGCCGAGGATGGCCATGTCGCGGTCGAGAGATTCAGCGCGATCCGGCCTGACATCGTGTTCATGGACATTTCCATGCCCCGGATGGACGGGCGCGAGGCCACGCGCCGCATTCGCGCCCTGCCCGAGGGGCGCGACGTGCCCATCATCGCGCTGACGGCCCATGCGCTGCAGGAAGAGATCGAGCGTATCCTGGAGGCGGGCATGAATGCGATGCTGACCAAGCCGCTCAGCAAGGGCGAATTGCTGCAGGCATTGCGCGACCACGCACCCGGCGGGTTTGACCCGGGACTTGATCAGGTGCTGCGCAGGAAGACGGGCGCTTCGGGTTCGGACAGGTCCGGGGTGTAGCGATAGCCTGCAGTGTCGAAATCATGCAGGGCTTGCGGCTCGGTCAGGCGGTTCTCCAGGATATAGCGCGCCATCGCGCCGCGCGCCTTCTTGGCAAAGAAGCTGATGATGCGTGGCTCGGCGCCCTCGCGCTGGTCCTTGAACACAGGCGTCACAACGGGCGTGCGCAGTGCCCTGCGGTCGACGGCACCGAAATATTCCTGCGAGGCGCAGTTCACGATCACCTGCGCCCCGGCTACGGTGGCGGCCGCATCGAGGGCATGGGCCAGACGGTCGCCCCAGTAGTCGTAAAGCGAGTGCCCGCGTGCGGTGGCCAGACGGCTGCCCATTTCCAGCCGATAGGGCTGCATCGCGTCAAAGGGACGCAAGAGCCCGTAAAGCCCCGAGAGAATGCGCAGGTGCCCCTCGGCCCAGTCAAGGGCATCGGCATCCAGCGAGGCGGCATCCAGCCCGGTATAGGTGTCGCCTGCGAAGGCATGGAGCGCCGGGCGGGTCTGCTCGGGCACGGGGTCGGGGTGGAACTGCTCGAACCGTTCGAGATTGAGCGCGGCGAGACTGTCGCTGATCTTCATCAGGCGTTTCAGCCCCTCGGCCCCGATCTTGCGCGCTTCCCCGGCCAGATAGGTCGCGTCGTCCTGAAACGCAGGCCCGGTCAGGGCGCGCGGGGTGCCGCGCGGGTTCCAGTCCAGTTTCTTGGCGGGCGAGAGGATGACGAGCATGACAGGGCAAACCTTTGATAATATTCCGATGCGTAGATAACCGGCTGCGCGAGATTGTCCAGATGGCGGCCCGTGGTGGCTTGCCCTTCGCGCCCCTGCCGATTAGGTTTGCGGCAATCCAGCCGCAAGGAGTGCCCGATGCTGTCCCTGATCCAGATCATCCTGCTTGTTCTGAGCGTCGCGCAGTGGATCATCATCATTCATATCGTCATGAGCTGGCTGATCAACTTTCAGGTCATCAGCCTGGGCAGCCCGCTGGTGGCCTCGATCTGGGACGGGCTGAACCGGCTGGTCGAGCCGGTCTATCGGCGTATCCGGCAATTCCTGCCCGATCTGGGCGGAATCGATCTGGCGCCGCTGGTGGCGCTGGTGGCTATTTATGCTGTCCGGATCGTGCTGATCAACAATCTGACGGTCTTTGTCTGAACTGATGAGCGCCCCTGACATCGCTGACCAGCCCCAGGCCCTGCTGGCCCATGTCTTTGGCTTCAAGGCGTTCCGTCCGGGCCAGCGCGAGATTGCCGATGCGGTGCTGGCCGGGCGCGACACATTGGCGATCATGCCGACGGGGGGCGGCAAGTCTCTGTGCTTCCAGTTGCCTGCGTTGTGCCGGGACGGGCTGACCCTGGTTGTCTCGCCGCTGATCGCGCTGATGCGCGACCAGGTGCGCGGGCTGCAGGAACTGGGGGTCGCGGCGGGCGCGCTGACCTCGGGTAATACCGAGGCCGAGACGGCTGCAGTGCATGACGCGCTGGCGCGGCGAGAACTGAAACTGCTCTACATGGCACCCGAGCGGCTGGCCGCGGGGGGCACGCTGGATCTGTTGCGCCGGGCGGGCTGTTCCCTTATCGCCGTGGACGAGGCGCATTGCGTCAGCCAGTGGGGCCATGATTTCCGCCCCGACTACCTGCGCATCGGCGATCTGCGCCGCGCGCTGGATGTGCCGCTTGCCGCCTTCACCGCCACCGCCGATGCCGAGACCCGCGACGAGATCGTGGCGCGGCTGTTCGACGGGGCCGCGCCGCAGGTGTTCCTGCGCGGCTTCGACCGGCCCAATATCCGGCTGAACTTTCGCGTGAAGAACCGACCCCGCGAGCAGATCCTGGCCTATGCGGGCGCGCGCAAGGGAGAGTCCGGGATTGTCTATTGCGGCACCCGCGCGCGCACCGAGGCGCTGGCGCAGGCGCTGGGGACGGCAGGGCATAATGCGCGCGCCTATCATGGCGGGATGGACGCGGATGCCCGTCGCACGGTCGAGACACTGTTTCAGCGCGAGGATGACCTGATCGTGGTGGCGACCGTGGCGTTCGGCATGGGCGTGGACAAGCCCGACATTCGCTGGGTGGCCCATGCCGACCTGCCCAAGTCGATCGAGGCCTATTATCAGGAAATCGGTCGCGGGGGCCGCGATGGCGCGCCAGCGGATACGTTGACGCTCTATGGCCCAGACGACATTCGCCTGCGCCGCGCGCAGATCGACGAGGGGCTGGCCCCGATGGAGCGCAAGCAGGCCGATCACGGGCGGCTGAATGCACTTCTGGGGCTGGCAGAGGCCACGCAATGCAGGCGGCAGGTCCTGCTGTCCTATTTCGGCGAGGCGAGCACGCCTTGCGGGAATTGCGATATCTGCGAAAGCCCGGTGCGGCTGTTCGATGCCACGACGCCGGTGCGCAAGGCGCTCTCGGCGATGCTGCGCACCGGCGAGAGTTTCGGGGCGGGGCATCTGATCGACATCCTGACCGGCACTGCCACGCCCAAGGTGCGCGAGCGCAACCATGATGCGCTGCCCACCTTTGCCGTCGGCACAGAGCTGAGCCGAGTGAAATGGCAGGCGGTGTTCCGGCAGATGATGGGGCGCGATCTGGTCCGGCCCGACCCCGAGCGTCATGGTGCGCTGCGCATGACCGAGGCCGCGCGGCCCATCCTGCGCGGCGAGGCAGAGATTCATCTGCGCGAGGACAGCATCGCGCAGGCGCGCGAGCGGCCCGAGGCGCGCGCGATGGTGTCCGAGGAGGATGCGCCTCTGCTGTCGGCGCTGAAGGCGAAGCGGCGCGAACTGGCGGAGGCGGCGCGGGTTCCGGCCTATGTCATCTTCACCGACCGCACCCTGATCGAGATGGCCGAGAAGCGACCGATGGACATGGACGGCATGGCGCGGATCTCGGGTGTGGGGGCAGCAAAGCTTGACCGCTACGGGCCGGTATTCCTGCAGGTCATCAGCGGCGAGGTCCCGGCACTGTCGCATCCCGAACGGCGCAAGCTGGCCGGACGCGAGGCGGGCGCGCTGTATGACGAGTTGGCGCAGATCGTGCGCGGGCTGGAGCGGGGCGCGGAGGGGACGGCCAAGCTGCTGACCCTCTCGCCCGCATGCCTGCGGGTGATTTCCGAATCAAGACCCGCTACGCGCGCGGCGCTGGGGCGCGTGCGCGGGATGGATGACGCGCGTCTGGACCGGTTCGGGGAAGCGATACTCGCGCGGCTGCACATGCTCTGAGGGCGGATGGTGGGTGCACAGCACCCACCCTACGGGCGTTGTCGCGTGACGCTGCGACAGGGCTTGACCGCCTTGCACAGGCACCGCAGCTTGCGCGCGACAGGAGGTGCACGCATGTACCCGTTCATTCGTTTCATCAAGGAAATGGTCAGGCATCGCCGCGCTGGGGGCCTGGGGATCTGCGACATGCATGTCTCGCATCACCGCTGCTGGCCCTGGGATCTGGACCCGTGGATGGAACTCAACAATGGCCGCACGCTGACGCTCTATGATCTGGGGCGCATTCCCATGGCGCTGCGCACCGGACTGATCGCGGTGTTGCGCGCGCAGGGGTGGGGGATGACGGTTGCGGGCAATTCGACGCGCTACCGGCGGCGCGTGCGCATGTTCCAGCGCTTCGAGCTGCGCAGCCGGTTCATTGGCTGGGATGCGCGGTTTCTCTATATCGAGCAGGGGATGTGGATCGATGGCGAATGCGCCAATCATATCCTGATCCGTTCGGCGATCACGTCCCGGGCGGGCATCGTGCCGCCTGCGCAGGTGATGCAGGCGCTGGGCCAGCCAGCGCAGAGTCCGCCCCTGCCCGATTGGGTGCAGTGCTGGATTGCCGCTGATGCCGCGCGGATCTGGCCCCCGGCGATGTAGGCAGGAACGATGGCCTGCGGACACATGATCTGGAATCGTTCCAGAAGCTGATCTGGATCAAGGCCGGGTGTTGCCACTGAAAATAGCTTTTCCGCGAGACACGCGCGAACAGGCGCAGCAGGGGCTGTGCCAGACCAACCTACATGTCACAGGAGGCCATGATGACCCCCAGAACCCTTCCCGGTTTCTATGCCAGCGCGCTGGTGCTGGCGTTGAGCGCGGGAGCCGTGCAGTCCGACACGCTTGCCGATTACATGGATTTCTTCGAGCCGCTGCCGCATCTGCCGCCGATTCCGGCTGACAACACAATGACTCCAGAGAAGATCGAACTGGGCAAGATGCTTTTCTTCGAGCCGCGCATCTCTGCCTCGGGGGTGATTTCCTGTGCGACCTGCCACAACCCGGCGCTGGGCTGGAGTGACCGGATCCCGCGTGCGGTGGGTCACGGCGGCCAGGTCGGCGAGCGCAACACGCCGACAGTGCTGAACTCGGGATTCCTGGAATCGCAGTTCTGGGATGGACGCGAGCCCGATCTGGAAGGTCAGGCGCTCGGCCCCATTCAGGCCGATATCGAGATGAACATGACGCTTGCCGAGGCGATCGAGCGGCTGAAGGCGTTCGAGATCTATCGCCAGCATTTCGCCGAGGCCTTCCCGGATGACCCGGATCCGATCAATCCGGGCAATGTGGCGCTTGCGATTGCGACATTCGAGCGCACCCTGAACACGCCGAATTCGCCGCTGGACCGGTTCCTGCGCGGAGATGTCCAGGCGATGACCGGGCGCCAGGTCGAAGGGATGAAGCTGTTTGTCGATGCCGGTTGCGTGGCCTGTCATGGCGGGCCTGCCCTGACCGACAGCAATTTCCACCGGTTCGAGCTGCCCGGATCGCGCGACGAAGGCCGGTTCCTTGTTACCGGCGACGAGGCTGATCGCTTTGCCTTCCGTACGCCGACACTGCGGAACGTGGCCGTGACCTATCCGTATTTCAACAACGGCTCGGTCGATAATCTGCATGACGCGGTGCAGCTTATGGGCCAGCAGATGCTGGGGCAGGACTTCACCGAAGAGGAACTCGACAGCCTTGTCGATTTCATGCACGCACTGACGGGCGAAATGCCGCGGGTCGAGATTCCGGCACTGCCATAAACCCCGCATGAATTGCGCTGTTGTCACCCGTCGCCTGCGCGACGGGTGACGTCATATCTTCGCGATGGTCACTGTGTCGCCTTGCGAACGGGGCAGATTTCCTTATCCTGCGACTTGAAGCGGGCCAGAATCGGCCTCAGGAACGGCCAGGCACCGCGCCGCATGAAGGAGACCCGAATGAACAGATTCAAGAGTGTTGCAATCGCCGCGCTGGTGGTTGCTCCGTTTGCCGCGCAGGCTGAACCCACCGGGGATGCTGATGCGGGCGAGCAGAATTTCCGCCAATGCGCAAGCTGCCATGGCATTGTCACGCCTGACGGCACGGTCATCCAGCGCCTTGCGCCGACCGGGCCGAACCTGTGGGGTGTGGTCGGGCGTCAGGCTGGGTCCTATGAGGGCTATGCGCGTTTCTCGGCGTCGATGATCGCGGCCGGGGAAGAGCATGGCATCGTCTGGGACGAGGCGAATTTCGTGGCCTATCTGGAAGACCAGAGCGGCTTTCTGCGCGAGGTCACGGGCGATTCGCGCGCACGGTCGAACATGAACCACCGCCTGCGCGGCTCGGCTGAAGATCTGTATGCCTATCTTGCGCAGTTCGCCGAAGAAGCCGAGGAATAAGCCAACAGCCTTGGCAGTGAAATTGCAGGGGGCCTCGCGGCCCCTTTCATGTGCGCAAGGGCTCAAGATGTTTCTCGAGCAATTCGGACATCAACTGCCGGGCTTCCTGCGAGGACCGGGCATATTCCGCCCTTGCCTGTGTCTCGGCGCTGGCAAGGCGTTCCTCCAGGTCTTTCGCGTCGAGTCGATGGACAGCGGCAAAGCGCCGGACCTCGTCCTTGTAATGCGCGATCAGGGCATCCTCGTCGGCCATCATCAGGGTCTGGGCGGTGGGCAGGATATCCCTGAACACGGCCTGCATGACCGGCCCGCCATCCCCGGACAGGAAATGCGCGCTTACTCTGGCCGTGCTCAGATCGATATTCATCTCGTGCCGCAGGAAGTCCAGATCCGGGCGGATTGCCAGCCCTTTCGGGGCGTCCGCATTCGTGTGATGCCTGACGGCGCTGCCGCGCTCGAGCAGGTGAAGGTCGCGCATGCGCTGGGCGAAACTGCCCATATAGTCGATCAGGTCATCGCTGTCTGCGGTGGGGAAATCGGTCTCGAAATGGCCGCGCAGCGTCTCGAGCCGGTGAATGGCGGTCAGCGCGCCATCCGCTCCGGTTACATAATCGGTGTTGCGTTCCTGAATGGCGGGATTGCCGCGCGCTCCCGGCAGGCCCAGCAGGCCGGCGCGGTATTCTGCGTGATGGATCAGTTCGTGCAGCAGGGTCGCGGCATTGGACGCGGCATGTGCAGTGTCCAGTTCGAACGGCGTGAAGAGGATCAGCCTTGCCTGCGGGTCACGCCCGTCGACAAGATCGACAAGCGCCTCTGCCGGGTTTGCAATGCCGGGTGTGACGCTGGCATTCGAGTCGCGGATCAGGGTGGTGACGGCCTTGCCGACCATACCATCCTCGATCCGGAGAAAGCGCGCATCGGTCAGCCGGGCGATATGGGACAGATGCGGCAGTTGCACGGCGTCCCAGACCCCGCCCCGCGCGCGGCGATCCTCCACAAAGCTCATTACGGCATCGCGCATGATCTGGTGCTTTGCTGACATCTCGTCTCCCTCGGCTATTGCTGTGCGCCGAATGTGCCAGCGCGGAACGACCATGTCGTTGCGCAGGATCAACCCGGCCGCGAAATGCGCTCAGCCATTCTCGCGCAGGATGCGTCCGGCAAGATAGAGCGAGCCGCAGATCAGCACCTGTGCATCGGGCTGCTGCGCGGCGATAAGGTCGAGCGCCGCGCCGACATCCTCTGCCTCATTGGCGGCGATCCCGACGCTGCGTGCGGCATCGGCGGTCTCGTGCGCCGACAGGGTGGCGGCCTCGCCGGGGATGCCGACCGCGTGAAGGTGGCGCGCATGGGGTGCGAGCGGGCGCATGAACCCCGCGACGTCCTTGGTGTTGAGCATCCCGCAGATCAGCCAGACCTTGCCCGCCGCCCTTTGCGCAAGCGTCGCGGCGATTGCCGCGCCTGCCGACGGGTTGTGCCCGCCATCGAGCCAGATCTGCCCCTGCGGCAGGCGCTCGAGCAATGGTCCCTCGCGCAGGCGCTGCATCCGCGCGGGCCAGAAGGCGCGGCTGACGGCGACCTCGGCGCCGGCATCGCGCCCGAGCGCGCGCAGCGCCGCCAGCGCCATGCCCGCATTGTCGATCTGGTGCGGGCCGGGCAGGTTGGGCAGGGGCAGGTCCAGAAGTCCGTGCTCGTCCTGATAGACCAGCCGCCCGGTCTCGACGCCCGCATGCCAGTGCTGGCCATGCACCAGCAGCGGCGCGCCCAGCGCGGCTGCGCGCGCCTCGATCACCCCGAGCGCGGTTTCCTCCTGCGGTCCGACCACGCAGGAAACGCCGCGCTTCAGGATACCGGCCTTTTCGGCCGCTATCTGAGGCAGGGTCTCGCCCAGATATTGCTGATGATCGATGCTGACCGGCGTGATGATGCACAGCCGGGGACTGGCCACGACATTGGTGGCGTCCAGCCGCCCGCCCAGACCTACTTCGAGCAGGGTGTAATCCGCAGGCGTGCGGGCAAAGGCGAGGAAGGCGGCGCAGGTGGTGATCTCGAAGAAGGTGATCGGATCAGGGCCATTGGCGGTCAGACATTCATCCAGGATCGCGCTGAGCGCGTCCTCGTGGATCAGCGTGCCCGCCAGCCGGATGCGTTCGTGAAAGCGCGCCAGGTGCGGCGAGGTATAGGCATGGACCCGCGCGCCACTGCCTTCCAGCCCGGCGCGGAGCATGGCCAGCGTCGAGCCCTTGCCGTTGGTGCCCGCAATATGGACAACAGGTGGTAGCGCGCGCTCGGGATGGTCGAGCGCCGCCAGCAGGCGCCAGACACGGTCAAGCGTCAGGTCGATGATCTTGGGGTGGAAGGCCATCATCCGCGCCAGCAGCGCGTCGGAGCCGGGCGTGGTCATCGGGCGGAGTCTTTGCTGGACTGTGTCTGCGCCTCGGCGGCCTCGATCGCTGCGGCAGGGTCGGGGCGCGGAAGGTCGCCATAGACGACCGGGCCTGCGCCGGTCAGCATCCGCAGCAGGGTGGCAATCTCGGCGCGCTGGGCCTTGCGCGGGGTCACGCGGTCAAGCATCCCGTGATCGCGCAGGTATTCGGCCCGCTGGAAGCCCTCGGGCAGTTTCTCGCGGATGGTCTGCTCGATCACGCGCGGACCCGCAAAGCAGATCAGCGCGCCCGGCTCGGCGATCTGGATGTCGCCCAGCATGGCATAGCTCGCGGTCACGCCGCCTGTGGTCGGGTCGGTCAGCACGACGATATAGGGCAGCCCCGCCTCGCGCAGCATGTCGATGGCGACCGTCGTGCGCGGCATCTGCATCAGCGACAGAATCCCCTCCTGCATCCGTGCCCCGCCCGCAGCCGAAAACAGCACCAGCGGCAGCTTGTGCGAAACGGCATATTGGCAGGCGGCAATGATCGCATTGCCCACATACATGCCCATCGACCCGCCCATGAAACTGAAATCCTGCGCCACGGCGACAAGCGGGGTGCGATAGACCTCGCCGGCTGCGACAAGCATGGCCTCCTTCTCGCCCGTTGCCTTCTGCGCGGCCTTCATCCGGTCGGGATATTTCTTCTGGTCGCGAAAATGCAGCGGGTCCGATATCGGGACGGGCACCTCGATCTCGCGAAAGATCCCCTGGTCGAAGAAATGCGCGAAGCGTTCGCGCGGGGCAATGGCCATATGGTGCCCGCAGCTTGTGCAGACACGCTGGTTCTCGCTCAACTCTCGGTGAAACAGCATCGTGCTGCAGGCGGCGCATTTCTCCCACAGGTTCTCGGGCATCTCGCGCCGCGAAAAGAGCGAGTTTATGGTGGGGCGGACGTAATTGGTGATCCAGTTCATCGGGCCATTCCTGCGCAGGATGAGCGTTCAGATACGCGCGCGGACGCGGAAATGCAATCAGCGGGCGCGCAGGTGCCAGCGGCAGATGGACCAGACAAGGATCAGCCCCAGCACGTCAAGCCCCAGATAGGGCAGGATCACCTCGGTATCGCTGGCCGAGAAGGGCAGGCGGAACAGGGCCAGCCCGTCCAGTGACTCGCCGGTGGTGAAGATCATGATGGCAAAGAAGTTATTGGCGAAATGCAACCCCCAGGCCATGCCCAGCGCGCCGCTGCGCGCCGTCAGATCCGCCAGTAGCAGCCCGAAGAAGCCGGTGACGAGCAGGATCGGCCAGAGTGAACTGCCCAGCTCGTCGGGCCCGTAATGGACCAGTCCGAACACGACCGACGGCAGCACCATCCACGCCCAGCGCGAGGCAAAGCGCGCCGCGAGTTGCTGTTGAAGATAGCCGCGGAAGACAAGTTCCTCCGCCCCGGTCTGGATCAGCAGACCGATCAGTGCGAGCGGCAGGAAGGCAAGCCAGAGCGACAGGCTGACGCCGGGTGTGATGTCGAGCATGAAGAACGACCACACCATCCCCGGCAGGCCCACGATCACGAACACGCCCAACCCGGTCGCGAAGTCGCGGATGACCAGGTCGCGCGGCCCGAACAACGAGGCGACGGGGCGCAGATGCACCAGCCGCGCGGCGGCAAAGGCCCCCAGCGCCATGCCGACAAAGGTGAACAGCAGCCCGATCAGCGCCAGCGGCGAGCTTCCCGCGCCCACAGTGTCCAGCAGTCGGTCGACCGCCGCGCTGTCCGCCACTGCCCAGAGCGCAAGCCCGATCAGAGCCATCCAGCCGAAATAGACGGCCAGCAGGACAAACACCCCCAGCAGCAGCCGCCACAGTTGCGGGCGCAGCCGGGCAGGGGCAACAAAACGGTCAAAGGCGAGTGGGCTGAGCAGCATGGGGCACCCTGTCTGGCATGGTCCCGGAGTCCGGGGTCTGGTCCCGGGGTTAAATAACCTCATGCGCCCGGGTTCAAGCATTGTTGCACTGCGGCCTCGCGCAGGCGTGACTTTGCCGCGCGTGCGTGACACTGTGCCTTGCACTCAGGAGCAACGGAGAATGGCAGGCGTGACCGTCATACTGGTCGTCTCGCTGCAGGTGGTGTTCATCATCCGCGCGCTGTTGCGCAGCGGGCTGACACCCTCTGCGCGCCTGGCCTGGGTGACAATCATCTCGGCCTTGCCCGGTGTCGGCATCGCGGCCTATTTCCTGTTCGGCGAAATCCGGCTCGAGCGTGCCAAGCGCGAGCGCATGCGCGAGGTACGCATCCAGTTGCAGGCGGCGCAGCAACTGGCGCCGGACCCGGCCGTGCAGATTGCCCGGCCCGCGCGCCCTGCCTTTGCGGCTGGCCATGCCACCAGCGGCTTCAGCCCCTGCGGTGGCAATCGCCTGACGCTGCTGCCCGAGGGCGACGCGATGATGGAGGACATGTTCGCCGCCATCGACGACGCCCGGACGCATGTGCATGTGCTGTTCTATATCTGGTTGCCCGATACCACGGGCACCCGCATGGCCGAAGCGTTGTGCCGCGCAGCCCGCCGGGGCGTGGCCTGCCGGGTTCTGGTCGATGACCATGGCGCGCGGCGGCTGATCCGCTCGGATCTGTGGCGGCAGATGCAAGGCGCGGGCGTGGCGCTGGAACGGGCGGCGCCGGTCGGCAACCCGCTTGTGGGGCTGCTGTTCCGGCGCCTCGATCTGCGCAACCATCGCAAGATCGTGGTGGTGGACAACCGCCTGTCCTGGGTGGGCAGCCGCAACTGCGCCGATGCCGCCTTTGCCATCAAGCGCCGCTACGCGCCCTGGGTCGATATCCTGATGCGGCTGGAAGGGCCTGCGGTGCGTCAGCAGCAGGCCGTGTTCCTGCATGACTGGATGACCCATCACGCCGAGGATCTCAGCGCGTTGATGTCGCAGGATGGCCCCGAGCATGATGCAGGCCCAGTGGTGGCGCAGGTGATCGCCTCGGGGCCGGATGATGTCTATTCGACCCCCTCGGACACGCTGCGCGCCATGATCTATGCCGCGACCGTGCGCATCGGCATCACCACGCCCTATTATGTGCCTGACCAGGCGCTGCATGTGGCGCTGTGTTCGGCGGCCGAGCGCGGCGTGCAGGTCGATCTGGTGCTGCCCGCACGCAATGACAGCCGCATCGTGGGCGCGGCCAGCGAGAGCCTGTTTCCCGACCTGCTGCGCACAGGCGTGCGGATTCACCTGTTCGAGCCGGGGCTGATCCATTCCAAGATCGTGACAGTGGACGGGCTGTTCGGCATGGTGGGCACGGCCAATCTCGACCATCGCAGTTTCGACCTGAACTACGAGAATTCGCTGCTGTTCCAGTGCGCACAGGTCACCGCCGCGCTGGATGCAAGGCAGGTCAGCTACATGGCCCGCGCCCGCTGCATGAGCCGCGCCGACCTCGCTGGCTGGTCCACCCTGCGCCGCTTGCGCAACAACAC
>SKYA01000068.1 GCA_007128135.1 Paracoccaceae bacterium
AACGCCACCCGCTCGACAACCTCCAGCCCGTGTGCATTCAGCATTTCGACCTTGCGCGGGTTGTTGGTCAGAAGCCGCACCTTGGCGAACCCCATCGCGCGCAGCAGCCCTGCCCCGATACGGAAATCGCGCTCGTCATCCTCGAATCCCAGGCGATGATTGGCCTCGACCGTGTCGAACCCCTGATCCTGCAGCGAATAGGCGCGCATCTTGTTCGCCATTCCGATTCCGCGCCCCTCCTGGTTGAGATAAAGCAGCACCCCGGCTCCCTCCTGGCCCATCTGCGCCAGCGCGGCCTGCAATTGCGGACCACAATCGCATTTCAGCGACCCCAGCACATCGCCCGTGAAACAGGCGGAATGCAGTCGCGCCAGCACCGGCGCGGCGCGGTCGGGCTGGCCGATCTCGATGGCATAATGCTCCACTCCACCATCGCGCGGACGAAAGACGTGCACGCGCCCGGCCTGCGCCGCCGCCATCGGCAGGCGTGCGCTGATGACCGGATGAAGCTCGGTCTCGCGTTCAAGCGCGCGCAACACCTCGTCGGCTGCCAGCACTGTCAGTTCGGCCGGAACGGAAACCCCCCCGACCAGCGGCAGGACCAGCACCGCAGGCAGCAGTTGCGCCGATTTCGCAAGCGCAATCGCCGCCCGATGGGCGACGACCGCCCCGCCCCGCTGCGTCAGCAACGGCCCCTTCATCGGATGGCGCAGGTCATCGGCCGGGTCCGCCACGGCACGCAGCCAGTCGCAGCCCACATCCTGCGGCACCACCACGCGCGCCAGATCACCATCATAGGCGCGCGCGCGCAACGTCTCTGCGCGGTGGCGCGTGATCGCCAGCTCCAGCCCACACCCGAGGGCGCGCAACTCGGCCAGCCGCGCAGGCGTCAGTGCTTCGGCGCCCATCGCCAGCACCGGGCCATGCTCTGCCAGCAGCACCACGGGAACGCCCAGCCGCAGGTCGGCGCGGGCGCGATTGATCCTCTCGATCAGGGTCAGGCCAGGAACCATCTATCCACATGCTCCATCGGGTCAGCCACATGTAGCCGCATCCTGTTGGAATTGAAACAATCTCGCGTCCAGCGACACGACCGCGTGAGTTTCTTGCAGCATGGCTTGTCACGGACTCGTGTGCCCCACATCTCATGAGCAAGCGTCAACAAGAGGTGACACCATGCCCAAACTCAACAAGATACTTCTGGTCGATGACGAGGATGACCTGCGCGAAGCTTTGTCCGAGCAATTGGTCATGACCGACGAATTCGACGTGTTCGAGGCCGCGAACGGCGCCGAGGCGATGGAACAGGTGCGCGCCGGCCAGTTCGACCTTGCAATTCTCGATGTGGGACTGCCCGACACCGATGGCCGCGAGCTTTGCAAGCGCATGCGCAAGGCCGGGTTCAAGGCGCCTGTCGTCATGCTCACAGGGCATGATTCGGATGCCGACACGATCCTGGGTCTGGATGCAGGTGCGAATGACTATGTAACCAAACCCTTCAAGCTGCCGGTCCTGCTTGCCCGTTTACGCGCGCAACTGCGCCAGCACGAGCAGTCGGAAAACGCGGTATTCCAGCTTGGCCCCTATCTGTTCAAGCCCGCGCAGAAGATGCTGATCGACGAGAAGGAGCGCAAGATCCGCCTCACCGAGAAGGAAACCAACATACTGAAATTCCTGTATCGTGCGCCCGACGGCGTGGTGCCGCGCGATGTGCTTCTGCACGAGGTCTGGGGTTACAATGCCGGCGTGACGACCCACACGCTGGAGACCCACATCTACCGGCTGCGGCAGAAGATCGAGCCGGACCCGTCAAATGTCTCGCTGCTGCTGACCGAGTCCGGTGGCTACCGTCTGGCCGCATGACGGCCTCGATTGCGCCTTATTGTTGCCAGAATCAAATACAATGATAGACTGATCTAGCGATTGTTCTTCCAGAAGACCTCTTCTCTGCGCTCAGGCAAGGCGCTTTTTCCTCCCTGTTGGACTGGCCCGGGCAGTTGCCCGGGCCTTTTCTTTCAGCGCTCAGGACTCAGCAGGCCGAAAACCTGCCGAAGAGAGAGGTGATATCCAGCAGCAGCGGGCCTTCCAAGGTGTCCCATGCGTCATAGGCGCGACCATCGATAAGGCGCACGCTGCGACGCAGGGGCGTGACCTGCAGGTAGTGCAGCCGGACATATTGCTCTGCGCCGCTCAGCACATGCATGGCGCGGTTTCCGCCCACCTCAGGCTCCCTCGCGATGATTGCGTCCAGAAACTGCAGTGCGGTCCGGAAATGCAGTTCTGCAAGGTCTTTCCACATCTGCTCGCCAGCCCGAAGGTATGCCCCTGCCATCGCCAGATGCGTCTCGGGCAAGACGAAATCCCTGTCCATCATGCGGATCATGTCGCGGTCAAATTCGAGCGGCTCGCCTATCGCCCGCGCCACCATGACCAGTACGTCGGGCTCGGAGCACCCCCGATAATCCTCGCTCTGTGCATAGATCGCACGCAGCGCGGGGAAATCGACATCTCTCCCCCGGTCTCATCGTCGCAATCAGGGCATCACGATACGCGCTTTCGGACAGAAGCTGGCGCACCAGTTCATGTGCCGCCAGAGCCGGGACAAAGCCAAGAACGCCCAGAAACCCAAGCAGAAGGAGCCGCGCAAAAAACACCATGATCAATCCACCGTTCAAAATGACATGACGAAGTGTAACGCGATCACGCCTGTTACCACGACCAAGGCGCCGACCGGTAGGCACTGCCTGCCTGCCGATTGCCACTCTTGGCCTCTGTCTGGTCGGGTGCTAAGCACGCCGCAGAAAATCCTGCCCCAGCCAGAGGTCTTGCAGCACGACATGCCTTTCACCCTTGCCACCTGGAATATCAATTCGGTCCGCCTGCGCGCGGGTCTGGTCCTCAAGCTGTTGCGCGAGGAAGCGCCCGACATTCTCTGCCTTCAGGAATGCAAGAGCCCTGTCGAGAAAATCCCCTTCGACCTGTTTGCAAGGGCCGGTTACGGGCATTGGGTCGCACGCGGGCAGAAAGGTTATAACGGTGTGGCGATCCTCTCGCGCCTGCCGCTCGAGGATGCCGGCCATATCGACTGGTGCAGGCGCGGCGATGCCCGTCATGTTGCGGCACGGCTGGAAAACAGCGTCATCATCCATAACTGCTACATTCCCGCGGGCGGTGACGTGCCCGACCGCGAGGTGAACGATAAATTCGGCCACAAGCTCGACACGCTGACCGAACTGCGGGACCATTTCCGCACTTCGCGGCCCGAGCGCACGATCCTTGTGGGCGACCTGAACATTGCCCCGCGCGAGGATGATGTCTGGTCGCACAAGCAACTGCTCAAGGTGGTCTCGCATACGCCGGTCGAGGTCGCGCACTTGACGGACGCGCAGGACGCGGGCGGCTGGGTGGACGTGACGCGCCAGGACATTCCCGAGGGCCAGCTCTATTCCTGGTGGTCCTACCGCGCCAGAGACTGGGACGCCGCCGACAAGGGACGCAGGCTCGACCATGTCTGGGCCAGCCGCGACATTGCACGGGCCGCACACGGCTCGCGCATCCTGCGCGACGCACGGGGCTGGGAACAACCTTCGGATCATGCGCCCGTCTTTGCGACCTTCGATCTCTGACCCCCTTTCCCTTTGGCGCCATACAGCCCATATAAGCGCAAACCGGAACATGCAGACGGGGGCGAAAATGCTGGAATTTGGTGCAGGTAATACGGCCACAGGGGCGGATCTGATCATCGACGGAAACGAGCGCAATTTCATGGCCGAGGTGATCGAGGCCAGCCAGGAAATGCCGGTCATCGTGGATTTCTGGGCGCCCTGGTGCGGCCCGTGCAAGACCCTTGGCCCCGCGCTCGAGGCCGAGGTGCGCGCCGCGAAGGGCAAGGTGCGCATGGTCAAGATCAATGTCGATGAGAATCAGGCCATCGCCGCACAGATGCGGGTGCAGTCCATCCCCACGGTCTATGCTTTCTATCAGGGCCAGCCGGTTGACGGGTTCCAGGGGGCGCAACCGCCTTCGGCGCTGAAGGACTTCGTCAGCAAGCTCGCTGATCTTGCGGGCGATGGCGGACTGGGCGCAGCGATGGACGAGGCCGATGCCATGCTGGAGCAGGGCGCGGTCGCCGACTCCGCGCAGATCTTTGCCGCCGTGCTCGGGCAGGAAGGTGACAATGCGCGCGCACTGGGCGGCCTTGCGCGCGCGCAGATCAAGGCAGGCAATCTCGATCAGGCAGAGGCCCTGCTGGCCAACGCGCCAGCAACCATTTCCAGCGCCGTCGAGGTAGAGGCGGCCCGCGCAGCCCTCGCGCTCGCCCGCCAGGCCGAGAACGCCGGACCCGTGGATGAATTGCGCGCGGCTATCGAGGCCGACCCGTCCAACAATCAGGCGCGGTTCGACCTCGCGCAGGCGCTTCATGCCAATGGTCAGACAGAGGCCGCAATCGACGAGTTGCTTGAACTCTTCCGGCGTGACCGCGAGTGGAACGACGGCGCGGCCAAGACCCAGCTTTTCACCGTTTTCGACGCGCTCAACCCCAAGGACCCCCTGGTCGCGAAGGGACGGCGCAAACTCAGTTCCATGATATTTGCCTGAGCCGCGCTTCGGCTTAGATTGCCTGTCATGACGCGGTCCAAAGATCTTCCCGATGTAATCCCGGTGTTCCCCCTGCCCGGCGCGCTTCTGCTGCCTCGGGCGCGGCTTCCGCTGCATATCTTCGAGCCGCGCTATCTGGCCATGATCGAGGATTGCATGAAGACACCCGGCCGGCTGATCGGGATGATCCAGCCGCGCCAGACTCCGGACAGTGATGTAAAGCTTCTCCATGCCATCGGCTGTGCAGGGCGTCTGACCGCCTTCTCCGAAACCGAGGACGGGCGCTACATGATCACTCTCACCGGCATCTCGCGGTTCCGGATCAAGCAGGAAATCAACGGCTTCACCCCCTACCGGCGGATCGAGGTGGACTGGTCCGGCTTCGAACGCGATCTGGGCGACGACGAGAAGGACCGCAGACTGCGCCGCGACAGTTTCTTCGATCTGCTCAAGCGGTATTTCACGATGCACAATCTCTCGACCGACTGGGACAGCCTCAAGGGGGCAGATGACGAATTGCTTGTCAACTCGCTCTCGATGCTCTGCCCGTTCGAGCCCGATGACAAGCAGGCACTCCTGGAAGCCCCGTCGCTCTCGACCCGTCGCGAAACGCTGGTCACGCTGATGGAGTTCAGCCTGCGCGGGGGCGACGACGAGATGCTGCAATGAACCCTGAAAGTGGCCGCAAACCTGAGTTCGACCGCAAGATGCTGGAGGCCCTGGTCTGCCCGGTAACCAAGGGGCGGCTGAGTTATGACGCGGCCCGCCAGGAGCTTGTCTCGAAAGCGACCCATCTGGCCTATCCGATCCGCAACGGCATTCCCATCATGCTGGTCGATGAGGCCCGCGACATCGAATAGTCGATTTCCGGAAAGCAAGACGCCCTGATCTCACGATCAGGGCGTCCTGAGCAGAAACCACGCGTCGTTGTTCAGGCGCCGCGCTTGGATAACGAACAGGTTCATGCTGGAATCGACCTGTCCGAATATCGTCTGACCCTGTCCGCCCCTTCCCGTTCAGATTGCCACCAGCAGGGTGGTCTCCCGGATGGGCTAAGGTGAACATCGAGCCCGTTGTGTCAAATGTGTCTTTTGTTGACGACTTCTCCAAGAAAAAAATCGGCTGATGACATCTTTTCAACTTGGTTTTCAACCCCAGAGGGTTGCATTGTTCACGCAGGCTCGTCGAGCAGCGCCGCATCTGCTCTTTGTTTCCGAAGCCAGGACAAGGTGACTGGGGTGCAAGAACCGGCGTGCAGTGATCACGTCCCGACCGGAGCACCTGACGCGACTCAGCGATAGACATGCTCCTCGCCGGGAAAGGCGCGGGTCTTTACCTCTTCGGCATATTCGGCGACAGCACGCTCGATGGCCGGGCCGAGATCGCCATACATCTTGACGAATTTCGGCACCCAGGGGTTCAACCCCAGCATGTCCTCGAGCACGAGGATCTGCCCGTCACAATTCTTCGACGCCCCGATCCCGATTGTCGGGATAGCGACCGCCGCCGTGATCTTGTCGGCAAGCGGCTCGACCACACCTTCGACAACGACGGCAAATGCCCCGGCCTCGGCCACCGCGCGCGCATCCTCGACATGCGCCGCCCATGTCTCCTCGTCGCGGCCCTGTGTCTTGAACCCGCCCATGACATGGCTTGACTGCGGGGTCAGGCCAATATGAGCCATCACGGGGATACCGCGCTCGACAAGGAAATGGATGGTCTCGGCCATCCGCTTGCCACCCTCGAGCTTCACAGCCCCGCAGGCGGTCTCCTTCATGATCTTCGCTGCATTGCGAAAGGCCATGTTGGGGCTTTCCTCATAAGTGCCGAAGGGCATGTCCACCACGATCAGCGCACGTTTCGTGCCCCGCACCACGGCCTTGCCATGCATGATCATCAGGTCCAGCGGCACGCCCACGGTCGATTCCATCCCGTGCATGACCATGCCGAGGGAGTCCCCGACAAGGATGAAATCGGCGTATCGGTCCACTATGGCGGCCGTATGCGCGTGATAGGAGGTCAGCGAGACAATCGGTTCGCCCCCCTTGCGGGCTCGAATCTGGGGAACTGTGGTGCGACGGACCGGGGCTTGCGTACTCATGGAACCTCCTGCGCGGGATGGACAACACGGTTGTCGATGAGAAAAACCTGCCCGAAGGATACGGCCAGCAGAATGACGGCGGGACGGGTCAGCGGGCCCGAGACAGGCTCCAACGTGGCCGCGTCGCGAATATCGACCGACTGGACGCGGGCACGCGACTCGGCCTCCAGGCGCGCGCGGACATGGCTGCGCAGACGCGACGCGGTCACGCCCGTGGGCGCCATCGCCTCGGCCTCGTCAAGGGCACGGGACAGGACTGTCGCGGCAGCGCGGTCGGCAGGGGCCAGGCGCACATTGCGCGACGACATCGCAAGTCCATCGGCCTCGCGCCGGATCGGCGCCCCGATGATCTCCACCCCCATGTCCAGGTCTCGCACCATGGTTCGGATGACCGCAAGCTGCTGATAGTCCTTTTCCCCGAATACAGCAGCATCCGGACGGATGATGTTGAACAACTTGGTCACGATCGTCGCCACGCCCCGGAAATGCCCCGGGCGCAGCTTGCCGATCAGAATTTTCCCAAGTTCGGTGGTTTCGACCACGGTCTGGCCGCACGGGTCATAGACCTCGCCGGCATCGGGGGCGAAAACCGCATCCACCCCCTCGGCCTCCAAGAGCGCCAGATCCCGCGCCTCGTCGCGCGGGTAGCTGTCGAAATCCTCGTTAGGGCCGAACTGCGTCGGGTTGACGAAGATAGAGGCCACCACTTGCCCCCCCTCTCCGGCGCGCGCCCGCGCCAGACGCATCAGTGACAGATGTCCCTCATGCAGGAACCCCATCGTCGGCACGAGAACGACCGGCGTCCCGGCCGCGCGCCAGGTTGCGAGTTGCGCGCGGATCGCCGATTTTCTGCGAAAGACCTCCATCAGGCACCTCTTGTAGGGTGGGTGATTCCACCCACCCTTCCTACACCCAGCGGGCGAAAGGCGGCAGGCTCATCAGAACGGCATCCGGGTCATGACCGGTCTGTAACCCGAATTTGGTGCCCCGGTCATAGACAAGGTTGTACTCGGCGTAGAGCCCGCGGTGAATCAGCTGGATTTCCTTGTCGGACTCGGACCATTCCACCCGACGACGCCGCTCGACCTGCGCCAGAAATGCCGGCAGGAAGGCGCGCCCCACATCCCGCGTAAAGGCGAAATCTGCCTCCCAGTCTCCCGTGCAGTGGTCATCATAGAAGATGCCCCCCACACCGCGCGCGCGCTTGCGGTGCGGGATGAAGAAATACTCGTCCGCCCACGCCTTGAATCGCGGGTAGAGCGCCTCCCCGTGCGGGTCGCAATAGCGCTGCAGC
Source organism: Paracoccaceae bacterium (assembly GCA_007128135.1). Classification (GTDB taxonomy): domain Bacteria; phylum Pseudomonadota; class Alphaproteobacteria; order Rhodobacterales; family Rhodobacteraceae; genus Roseinatronobacter. The sequence continues at coordinate 7,995 of SKYA01000068.1, forward strand.
GTGGCATGGAAATCGGCCGTATCCTCGGAATACTCGATGCAGGGGTTCAAGTCGGACCCGCCGCCGAACCACCAGCCGCCGGGTGTCCAGAACATGCGCGTGTTCATGTGGACCGCAGGCACATGCGGGTTCTGCATATGCGCGACCAGCGAAATTCCCGACGCCCAGAAACGGGGGTCATCCTCCAGCCCGGGAATCTCCTTGCGCGCGGTCAGAGAGAGCTGCGCCTGATCGCCCAGTGCGCCAAAGACTTCCGAGACGTTCACGCCCACCTTCTCGAAAACCCGCCCGCCACGCATGACACTCATCAGTCCGCCACCCGCCTCCTGACCGTCGGCACCATGGCGCTCGGTCTCGCGCACCTCGAACCGACCGGGCGCGCGGTCGCCAAGCGGGCCATCCGTATGGCTGTCCTCGACAGCCTCGAAGGCGGCCACGATCTGGTCGCGCAACTCGCGGAACCATTGTGCCGCGCGGCGCTTGCGGTCAGTGAAGTCTTCGGTCATGGGCAATCCCTGTTGCTTTGCTCTTGTGTGGCATGGCCGCATCGGACTGACAAGGCGCCTTTAGACCTGCGCCAGCAGTGCCGCATGGCGCGCCATATAGGCTGCGCGGGTCTCGGCAGGGGGTCGCAGATGCAGGCGCAGACCCTGCAGCGTGCCCTCGGGCGGTTTTCCGAAAAAACGGCCCGCCTCGGCCTCGGTAAAGCCCGCGATCTGCGTCGCCTCCAGCCAGGCCGAGATCCGGTCGGCAACCTTGATGCGCTTCTTGACAGGCACCGGCAGAATCGCAGGCAGACCAAAGCGTATATGGATGGCCGCCGACAGTCGCGCGTCAAGCGCGCCATACTCCGGCCCGACCGCATCCTTGACCGGCGAGATCATGTCGCCGATCACATATTCGGGCGCATCATGCAGCAGCGCGGCCAGTTGCCAGCGCGGCTCGGGCCGAACCGTCAGGCGCGAGAAGATCTGCTCGACCAGCAAGGAATGCTCGGCCACCGAATAAGGCCAGTCGCCCATGGTCTGCCCGTTCCAGCGCGCGACAAAGGCAAGCCCATGGGCAATATCCTCGATCTCGATATCGACCGGGGTCGGATCGAGCAGATCCAGCCTGCGGCCGGAGAGCATTCGTTGCCAGGCGCGTCTGGGGGGCATGGAGACCTCGTGCGTTTGCCCTGTCCTAGCGGGCGCAGGCGGCAGCGACAAGCAGGTGACGCTACGTCGCCTTTGCAGGCGCACGTGCCCACGCGCATAGATTTTTCGGAGCAATGAAGAGGACAGGCCATGCAGATAGCAGGACATCTGGCGATTGTAACCGGCGGTGGCAGCGGGCTCGGGGCCGCGACCGCGCGACATCTGGCAACACAGGGCGCCGAAGTCGCCATTCTCGATCACGACCTTGATCGCGCCCAGGCAGTCGCCGCCGAGATCGGTGGCCACGCCTGCAAGGTGGATGTCAGCGACGACCAGGCCGTCGCTGCGGCGGTGACGCAGGTCGTGCGCGCGGCGCAGGGCGCGCTGCGCATTGCGGTGAATTGCGCAGGCATCGCCGATGCCGCCCGCGTCGTCGGCCGCGACGGCACACCTTCGACGGCGCTGTTCGCGCGGGTGATCCGCGTCAATCTGATCGGCTCGTTCAACGTGATGGCCCATGCCATGGCGGAAATGCACAAGCTCGATCCGCTCAAGGGCGGCGAACGCGGCGTGGTTGTCAACACCTCGTCAGCGGCATGGCAGGACGGTCAGGTGGGACAGGCGGCCTATGCGGCCTCCAAGGGCGGCATTGCCGCCATGAGCCTGCCGGTCGCGCGCGATCAGGCGAAGTTCGGCATCCGCTGCGTGGCGATTGCGCCCGGGCTGTTCCGCACGCCGATGATGGAGGCCCTGCCCGAGGAGATCACTGCCGCGATCACGGCCAATATCCCCTTCCCGGCCCGCCTGGGAGACCCTGCCGAATTCGCACTGATGGTCGCGCAGATCATCGAGAACCCCTATCTGAACGGCACCACGATCCGGCTGGATGGCGCAACACGACTGCCGGCGCGCTAGGGGTTGATCGAATCCGATACCATGGGCAGGCTTGAAAGGCGGGGCGGTTTGTCCTGTCATTCACCTTTTTAAGTGGAGATTTCAGATGCACCTTTCCCGAAACCCCTGCCTTGCCGCAGCGCTATGCCTTGCGCTGCCTGCCCTTGCCTCAGAGCGGGATGCCTTTGCGCAGATGTGGCACGGCATGGCGCAGGCCGAATATGGCGCGGTGCATGGCGACGCATATGCAACTGCGCTGGCCGATTGCGTTCTGGCGATTTTCGCCGGGCTGGATGCGGCCGATCGCGACATCCTGGCGGAGCACGCAATGAACCCGCCCGAGCCCGATGCCTCGCGCATTGAGGCGCTCATGCCGGGCCATGCCGAGCAGATGATGGCCTGTGGCGACACTGTGCGCCCCGAGGATTTCGCCGGATAAGTTCATTTCAGACAGGAGGATAACATGCGTTTCTTTCATGCGATTCTTGCTGTGGCATGCCTGCTGGCGGCCCCGGCCCACGCTTTTGATGTGCGTCAGATTCTTGAGTCATCCGGCATCCTGAATGCCGGGATGAATGCGGCATTCGACCAGAATCGCAGCAGCCCTGCGCAGCTTTATTTCGATTTCCTTCTACCTGAAGACAGCGATGCACTGCGTGTGATCGTTCAGCCGGGCGATGCCCCGTCCTATATGACGATCTTTCTTGGCCAGCCGGACGGCGCGCTGGTGGAAACAGTCGCATTCCTGAATATTCCCGTGCCCGAAGTCGAGACCGAACAGCGCCTTGGCGGTCTCGCGCGGGCGATGCGGGATACGTTCTTTCCAATGCTCACCCAACAGCATGCAGAACCGAGTGTGATGCGGATTTCCGAGGCCACGCTGGGTCCCTACCCGGGGGTCGAACTGCTGGGGCGCTATCAAGAGGGTGGCGAGACCGGGCGCGGGCTGATCTATGTGCGCATGCTGGGCGTCCTGCCTCCCTCAGGCGAGAATACGTTGCTGCTCTATTCCCTGATGAACGCGGGTATCCTGCAACCGGAAACGACCTGGGATCTGACGAACGGGTTCGGCGGCCATATCGCGCGCAGCCTGCAATTTGTTGCGTGGCGCGATGCAAATGGTGACATGGTTCCCTTCTGACCCGCTTATGAAAAACCCCCGGCGCGCGCGCCGGGGGACAGGATAGCACATGGTTTCAGTCTAGATCAGTTCGGCAGTTCCGCCGTGATCCCTTCGACATAGAAGTTCATCGTTGCCAGATCGACATCAGGGGCCACTTCGCCATCGGCCAGCCAGGGCGTGCCGTCCTGCTTGTTGATCGGGCCGGTGAAGGGATGATATTCACCCGCCGCGATGGCCGCGACAAGCGCATCGGCTTCTGCCTGAAGCTCTGCCGGCATACGGTCATTCCAGGGCGCCATCTCGATGATGCCGTCGGCAAAACCCAGCCATGAATTCTGCGCCTCCCAGGTGCCATCCATCACCGCCTGCACGCGGCTGATGTAATAGGGGGCCCAGCGGTCCACGATGGCCGTCAGATGCGCATTCGGGCCGAATTCGACCATGTCGCTGGCCTGTCCGAAGGCCATCACGCCTGCATCCTCGGCCACGCGGATGGCCGCCGTGGAATCGGTGTGCTGCATGATCACATCCGCGCCCTGCTCGATCAGGGTTTCAGCCGCGTCCGCCTCGAGCGCCGGGTCGAACCAGGAATAGGTCCAGATGATGCGGAAACTCACATCGGGGTTGACCGCCTTGGCGTGCAGATAGGCCGAATTGATGCCCGAAACCACCGCCGGGATCGGATAGGAGGCGATGTAGCCGATCGTGTTGGTTTCGGTCATCTTGCCCGCGATATGGCCCAGAACCGCCCGACCCTCATAGAAGCGCGCATCATAGAGCGAGATATTGGGGTGATCCTGAATATACCCGGTCGCATGCTGGAACGCGACATTCGGGAAACGGCCCGCGACGGCATTCACATCCGGCCCATAGCCGAAAGAGGCCGCAAAGATCATATCCATGCCCGAGATCGCCATCTGCGTCATGACGCGCTCGGCATCCGCACCGTAATCGACATTCTCGACGATGGTGGTTTCGACGGCATCACCGAAATGCTCCACCATTTCCCGGCGAGCGCGGTCATGTCCGGCGGTCCAGCCGAAATCGCCCACAGGGCCGATATAGATGAAGCCGACCTTGGTTGTATCGGCAAGCACCGGTGTGGCGAGCGCAGCGCTCAGCACAGCGGCCGTCAGCAGTTTCTTCATTTTGGGTTCTCCCTGTTGGCAGCGTGAAGCCTCAACTCGAGGCATGGAAAGGACGATTCAGCGAGCCAGGCGCATCGAGCGAGCGCCCCTTGCCCGACGAGATGATCACAAGCACCAGTATCGTTATCAGGTAGGGCGACATTGACAAGTACTCGACCGGGATGCGGACGCCCGCGGCCTGCAGATTGAGTTGCAGGACAACGACACCGCCAAAGAGATAAGCACCCGCAAGTGCACGCCATGGACGCCAGCTTGCAAAGACGACCAACGCCAGCGCAATCCAGCCTGCGCCCACAGTCATGCCCTCGGTCCATTGCGGCACCCGGATCAGCGACAGATAGGCACCACCCAGCCCCGCACAGGCCCCTCCGAACATGATCGCCAGCACCCGCACGCGCTTGACGTGATACCCCAGCGCATGGGCCGCGTCATGGTTCTCGCCCACCGCGCGCAGGATCATGCCTGCGCGGCTGTATTTCAGGAACCACCAGACCGCGGCCACCAGTACGATGCTCAGATAGACCACGATGTCATGCGTGAACAGCGCCCGGCCCAGAAAGGGAATGTCCGACAGCGGACCGAGGTCCAGCTTGGGCGTGCGCGGGGGTGTTATGCCGACATAACGCTGCCCCAGGAGCGCTGTCAGCCCAAGCCCGAACAATGTCAGCGCCAGCCCCGAAGCAACCTGATTGGTCATCAGCGCCTGTGTCAAAAGCGCGAACAGCAGCGCGAGCGCCATGCCACCAAGTGCGGCACCAATGAAACCGATGAACGGGCTGCCGGTATTGACCGCGACAATGAAGCCGATGCAGGCGCCCATGATCATCATGCCCTCGACACCAAGGTTCAGCACGCCAGCCTTTTCTACGACCAGTTCGCCAATTGCGGCCAGCAGGATCGGCGTCGCCGCGACCATCAGCGCGGCCAGCAGCACCGCGGGATTGATAGAACCCAGAATCATGCGCGCTCTCCCTGTGTCAGACGAATGCGGTAATTGGTCTGGAAATCGAGCGCGAGCAGGAAGAACAGCAGCATCCCCTGAAAGACCTGGATCGCCGCACCCGGGATCTGCAACATCATCTGGCTGAGTTCGCCCCCGATATAGGTCAGCCCCAGCAAAAGCCCCGCCAGCACGATCCCGACAGGGTTGAGCCGACCCAGAAAGGCCACGATGATCGCGGTGAACCCGTAGCCAGAGGCAAACTCGATCCGCACCTGACCGCCGGGACCCGAGACCTCGAACATCCCCGCAAGCCCCGCCAGCGCACCCGAGATGCCCAGACAGATCACCACCAGCCGCGCGGGCGAGACCCCGCCGAAACGCGCCGCGCGGGGGGCCTGCCCGGCAAGCTGGACATGAAAGCCCAGCATGTGCCGCGTCATCATCACATAGGCCAGGATGACCGCGACCAGCGCCGCGACCACGCCCCAGTGGATGCCGGTATTGGCAAACAGTTCGGCATTATGTGCGGCCTCGTAGCGGCGCAGGTCACGCGAGCCGGGAAAGCCCGGAATGTCAGGGTTGCGCATCAGGCCCAGCGCCATCGCAGCGAGGATGCGTTCGGCCACATAGACCAGCAGCAACGACACGAGAATTTCATTGGTATTGAACCGGGTTTTCAGGATTGCCGGGATCATCGCCCAGAGAAACCCGCCAAAGGCTCCCGCAATCACCATCAGAGGAAAGATATACCACCCCGGTTGCGGGAAGAAGGCCAGCGCCACCCCGGCGCCGAACAGTGCGCCCATGATATACTGTCCCTCTGCCCCGATATTCCAGATACCGGCCTTGAAGCCGATCGCCAGCCCGACCGCGATCAGGATCAGCGGCGCGGACTTGATCAGCAGTTGCGGGCGGGAGTAGCTGCCGAAGGTCTCGGAAAAGATCGGATCGAAGAAGATCAGCCGGATCGCCACGACCGGGTCTTTCCCAAGAGCCGCAAACATGATCCCGCCCGCCAGCATGGTCAGCGCCACGGCCAGAAACGGGTTCGCAATGCCCCAGAATTTCGACGGCTCCTTGCGTTTCTCCAGCCGGATCATTGTGCTGCCTCATGTGCCACATGCATGTCGTGCGCACCCCCCATCATCAGCCCGATCTCCTCGACATTCAGCCCTTTTGCAGGACGCACGGGGGTCAATCTGCCCTCGTTCAGCGCGGCGAAACTGTCCGCGACCTCCAGTAGCTCGTCCAGGTCCTGACTGATCACCAGCACGGCCGCCCCCTTGCCTGCCAGATCGAGCAGCGCCTGGCGGATGGTGGCGGCGGCCGCCGCATCCACCCCCCATGTGGGCTGGTTGACGATGATCACGTCCGGATCGAGCTCGATCTCGCGCCCGATGACGAATTTCTGCAGGTTGCCGCCCGACAGCGCACGCGCCAGAACATGCGGCCCCGGCGTGCGCACGTCAAAGCGGGTGATGACCTCGCGGGCGAATGCTTCGGTCTTGCCCCAGTCAATGAACCCGCCGCGTTCCAGCCGCTTGCGTCGCGACGCCGAAAGCAGCGCATTTTCGGTCAGGCTCATGTCGGGCGCCGCCGCGTGTCCCAGCCGTTCCTCGGGCGCGGCCACCAGCCCCATCGCGCGGCGGCCATTGGGGCCAAGATGCCCGACCGGATCACCCTTCAGCCGCACCTGCGGCGAGGGCGCGCGCAACTCGCCCGAGAGCATCAGCAACAACTCGTCCTGACCGTTGCCGGCAACCCCGGCAATGCCCAGCACCTCGCCCGCGCGCAACTGGAAGGAAATATCCTTCAGCGAGGTGCCGAAAGGGTTGTTCGATTTCAGCGAGAGTTTCTCGACCTCCAGCACCACCTCGCCGAAGGGGCGCTCGGGGCGTTCGGGCGGGGTCAGCAACTGGCCCACCATCAGCTCCGCCAGTTCGCGCGCGGATTTCTCGCGCGGATCGCAGGTCGCGACCTTGCGGCCTCCGCGCAGGATCGTGGCCTCGTCGCAGAGCGCACGGATTTCTTCCAGCTTGTGCGAGATATACAGGATCGCCGTGCCTTCACCCGACAATTGGCGCAGCGTGCGGAACAGGATTTCCACCTCCTGCGGGGTCAGAACCGATGTGGGTTCGTCCATGATCAGCAGCTTCGGGTCCTGCAGCAGGCAGCGGACGATCTCGACCCGCTGCCGCTCGCCTGCCGACAATTCGCCCACCAGCCGCGACGGGTCCAGCGGCAGACCGTATTCCTCGGACACAGTGCGGATGCGTGCGGCCAGATCGCGCAGGGGGGGCGGGTTTTCCATGCCCAGCGCCACATTCTCGGCCACGTCCAGCGCATCAAACAAGCTGAAATGCTGGAACACCATCGCCACGCCATTGCGCCGCGCCTCGGAGGGTTGCGAGGGCGCATAGGCCGCGCCGCGTAGGGTCATCGCACCCGCATCAGGGCGCACCAGACCATAGATCATCTTGACCAGCGTGGATTTGCCAGCGCCATTCTCGCCCAGAAGCGCATGCATCTGGCCTTCGCCTATCTCGAAGGAAATATCATCATTGGCCCGGACACCGGGATAGGATTTGCTCAGCCCCTCAAGGCGCAGCAAGGTCTTGCGCATGGTCCCTGTCTCCCTGTTCCATCCGTCGTTCATCGCGTCAGATCGGGCCTGTCCGAGCAAAGCGCCGCAGGCATCACAAGACAAGGAAAAACTCGCGCCGTCGCATTGAGACTGATTCAATGCCTCATTGATAATCAGCGCGTCTAGAGGTTCCGGACGGACTGACCGGCCCCCAGAAATGCCCCGAACAAGGCAAGTACGCGCTGCGTGGTCGTGGCCGGTGCCTGGGTCGCCATGACGATATCGCCGTCCTGCAACGCGAACTCATCAGCGCTGAACATGCCTCCGGCCCGGGTCAGGTCGAAGCTGAATACGACCCGCGCGGCAGACGGGCCATGCCCAACCAAGGCCGCGCGATACCGGCGCAGGACAAGTATCCCGCGCGGATCGGCGCGCAGATCGGCCATGCCCCCCATCATCGACAGGGCACGCAGGGCACTCACCCTGTCGTCATCGAAGCCGATCACCTCCTCGCGCTGCGCCGCGCCCAGCGCGATGAAACTGCGCGGGTCGGACTCGATCAGCACCCGGTCCCTTCCCTGCAGCGCCGCGTCATGCGAGGGATGCGCCATCACATGGCGCAACGAGCGCCGGTAGACATGCCCCCCGCGCGTGATCTGCACCTGCGGGTTGCGCAGGCTTGTGCTGACCCCGCCAGCCGCTGAGATCAGGCTCGACAGCGCCAGATTCCGCTCGGTCAGCGGATAGCTCCCCGGATTGGCAACACCGCCCACCATATCGACCGAATTGCGCCGTCCCTGACTGATCGACAGTTGCACCTGCGCCGAAGGCGTGATCCGGGTCAACTGGTCCTGCAACCGGTCGCGCGCGCCCTCGGCGGTCAGTCCGGCCACATGAACCGTGTTGATATAGGGCAGCGTCACGTTGCCCGCGCTGGTCACAGTGACATTGCTGATATCGGAAAACCTCTCGCCATCGGCCGTGATTAGCGAGTTCTCCTCGGAGTCCCAGATGCGCAGCGTCAGCACATCCCCGGGCGCCAGCCGTTGATCCTGCAACCGCCCGCCGGCCGATGGCCAGCCCGTGCGTACAGGCTGCGCGGAATGGCCCCAGCTCTCATAAAGCGGCAGGCGTTCGCGCGTGACCAGTTCCAGCGCGAAGTCGGCGTCCTGCGCGTCAGCCCCTGCAATGACCTCGCCGCGCGTGGGCGCGCCGCGCGGCACAGCGCATCCGGCAAGGGCAAGCATGCCTGCCCCCAACAGCATGTTCCGTCTCGAAATAAGAACGTCCAAATCCCCGCCCCGGCAGCAAGCATCCCCGATAACTCCCTGCTTTTGCGTTCTATTGCCGTCAAGGTCAACCGATTGTGAAGACGGCGGCACAAACCGCCGCGATCCGTGACATAACTGTCCGGGCGACAGTAGCTGCGTCACCGGCGCAGTTTCCCCTTTCCTGCCCCGAGCGCAGATTTTAGACTGGGCAAATGACTGACATGCCCCGCTTCATCCACCTGCGCACACATAGCGAATATTCCCTTCTCGAGGGCGCGCTGCCGCTCAAGAAGCTGGTCAGGACCTGTGCGGAAAAGGGTTATCCAGCCATTGCCGTGACCGATTCGGACAACATGTTCTGCGCGCTGGAGTTTTCTGTGCTCGCGTCGGGTCTTGGTGTGCAGCCCATCCTTGGTTGCCAGATTTCGCTCGCCTATGACCCGGCCGCACCGGGGGAAAAGCTACGTCAGCCCGCACCCGTCGTGCTGCTGGTGCAGTCCGAGATCGGCTACCAGAACCTGATGGCGCTGAATTCCTGCCTCTACCTGCTCAGGGACCGCCCGGTTCCGCAAGTCACCATCGAGGAACTCGCCCGTCATTCCGGGGGGCTGATCTGCCTGTCGGGCGGAGCCGAAGGGCCAGTGGGTCGGTTGATCCGGACCAACCAGATGTCACGCGCGCACGCCCTGATGGAGCAACTCGCAAGCATCTATCCCGACCGCCTCTATGTCGAATTGCAGCGCCATGCCGATGCAGGAGGCCAGATGATGGAGGCCGAGCGCCTGACCGAGCGCGCGTTCGTCGAGATGGCTCATGACATGGGCCTGCCGCTCGTGGCCACCAATGACGCCTATTTCCCCGATGCCGAAATGTATGAGGCCCATGACGCGCTGCTGTGTATCAAGGAAGGCACCTATGTCGATCAGTCCGCCCCCCGCCGGCGACTGACCCCCCAGCATTACCTGAAATCGCCCGAGGAAATGGCCGCGCTCTTTGCCGACCTGCCCGAGGCGCTGGAAAACACCGTCGAGATTGCACGCCGCTGCGCCTGCAAGGCCGAGAAGCGCCCGCCGATCCTGCCGCGGTTTGCCGAGGATGAGGTGCAGGAACTGCGCCGCCAGGCGAAAGAGGGGCTCAAGGCGCGCCTCGCGGTCATCCCCCATGCCGCACCGGTCGAGTCGTATGAGAAACGGCTGGACTTCGAACTGGGCATCATCGAGGGCATGGGCTTTCCCGGCTATTTCCTGATCGTGGCCGATTTCATCAAATGGGCCAAGGAACAGGATATTCCTGTGGGTCCCGGTCGGGGTTCGGGCGCGGGCAGCCTCGTGGCCTATGCGCTGACCATCACCGACCTTGACCCGCTGCGCTACAACCTCCTGTTCGAGCGGTTCCTGAACCCCGAGCGCGTGTCAATGCCCGATTTCGACATCGATTTCTGCATGGACCGCCGCGAGGATGTCATTCGCTATACGCAAGAGAAATATGGCCATGACAAGGTCGGCCAGATCATTACCTTCGGCGCGCTGCTGTCGAAAGCCGCCGTGCGCGATGTGGGGCGCGTGCTGCAGCTTCCCTATGGCCAGGTGGACAAGCTCTCCAAGCTGATTCCGGTCGAGGGGGTGAAACCTGTCAGTGTGGAAAAGGCGCTCGCCGACGAGCCCCGCCTGCGCGAGGCTGCAAGGACCGAAGAGGTCGTGGACCGCCTGCTGACCCATGCCTCGCGGCTCGAGGGGCTGCTGCGCAATGCCTCGACCCACGCCGCCGGGGTCGTGATCGGCGACCGCCCGCTCGACCAGTTGGTGCCGCTTTATCGCGACCCGCGCTCGGACATGCCCGCGACACAGTTCAACATGAAATGGGTCGAAGCGGCCGGGCTGGTGAAATTCGACTTTCTGGGGCTCAAGACCCTCACGGTCATCCAGAACGCGGTCGATCTGCTCAAGCGCCGCGGCGTCGAGATCGACATCAGTGCCATCCCGCTCGACGACGAGGCAACCTACAGGCTCTACGCCTCTGCGCGCACGGTGGCCGTGTTCCAGGTAGAAAGCTCGGGCATGATGGATGCGCTGCGGCGCATGAAACCCACCTGCATCGAGGATATCGTGGCGCTTGTGGCACTTTATCGCCCCGGCCCGATGGAGAATATTCCCACCTATTGCGAGGTGAAGAACGGGCTCAGGCCGCTGGAATCGATCCACCCCTCGATCGACCATATCCTCGAGGAAACGCAGGGCATCATCGTCTATCAGGAACAGGTGATGCAGATCGCGCAGGTCATGGCCGGCTACTCGCTCGGACAGGCAGACCTGCTACGCCGGGCGATGGGCAAGAAGATCGCCGAGGAGATGGCGAAGGAGCGCCCGAAATTCGTGAAAGGGGCCATCGCAAACGGTGTCGAGGAAAAGAAGGCGGGCGAAGTCTTCGACCTGCTGGAGAAATTCGCCAATTACGGCTTCAACAAGTCGCACGCGGCGGCCTATGCCGTGGTCAGCTACCAGACGGCCTGGCTGAAGGCCAACCACCCGGTAGAGTTCATGGCAGGGGTGATGAATTGCGACCTGCACCTGACCGACAAGCTTGCCATCTACAAGCGCGAGGTTGACCGGATGGCGATTGCCGTCATCCCGCCCTGCGTCAACCGCTCGCGCGCGCGCTTCGATGTCGCTGACGGAGCGCTGGTCTATGCGCTGGGCGCACTCAAGAATGTGGGCGTGGACGCGATGCGCCTGATCGTGGACGGGCGCGGCGAGCGGCCCTTCACCACACTCTTCGACCTCGCAAGGCGGGTCGATCTCAAGCGCGTCGGCAAGCGACCACTCGAGATGCTGGCCCGCGCCGGTGCCTTTGACCTGCTCGACCGCAACCGCAGACGCGTCTTCGACAGTCTCGATGCACTGGTCGGCTACTCCGCGGCGGTCCATGAGGCCCGTGCCTCGAATCAGGTCTCGCTCTTCGGTGAGGCGGGCGAGGACATCCCCGAGCCGCGCCTTGCCCCGGTCGAGGACTGGCTGCCCACCGAACGGCTGGCGCAGGAGCATCAGGCCGTGGGCTTCTACCTCTCCGGCCACCCGCTCGACGATTACGCGGGGCCGCTGAAACGCAAACAGGTGCTGACACTGGCCGAGGTCGAGAAGAAGGCCGCGCAGGGAGCCTTCATCGCCAGGATCGCAGGCGCGGTATCGGGACGGCAGGAACGCAAATCCGCGCGCGGCAACCGCTTCGCCTTCGTGCAACTCTCCGACCCGACCGGGCTTTACGAGGTGACAGTCTTCTCGGACACGCTCGAGGCCGCGCGGCAATTTCTGGAACCGGGACGGAACGTGGTGCTGACCGTCGAGGCAACGATGGAGGCCGAGACGCTGAAACTCCTTGCACGCAGTGCTCAGCCGGTCGATTCCGTCATTGCCGACGCTGGCGCTGCCGGGCTGCGCGTGCATGTCGAGGATGAACGCACGATTTCTTCGGTCGCAGCACTTCTCGACCGCTTCCAGCAGGGACCCGCGCGGGCGCGCGGGCCACTGTGGTTCTGTGTGACCGACCGCGAGAGCGGGCAGGAATACGACATAGAAACCGGCGCGGAATTCACCATCACGCCCCAGATCCGGGGCGCTGTCAAATCGCTCGAGGGCGTGGTGATGGTCGAGGAGATGTGAGCACGCGCGGGACTGCCCGCCGTGATGGCCCGGCCATCCGGCTGCCTTTGGCGCAAACAAAGGCAGATCAAGTGTTCTCTCCCTTGGGCAGGGAAATCAACCCGCGATCATCTCCGCCTGCCGGACAATGACCTCGGCCTGCTTGATCGAGGCAATGTCCACCAGCCGGCCCCTGTAGACCGTGGCCCCCTCGCCGCGCGCCTTGGCGGCTTCCATCGCGGCCAGGATTTCGCGCGCCTCGAGGACAGCTTCCTCCGAGGGCGTGAAGACCTCGTTGGCCAGCGCAACCTGCCTGGGGTGTATTGCCCATTTGCCCACCATCCCCAGCGTGGCAGAGCGGCGCGCCTGCGCGCGGAAACCCTCGTCATCACTGAAATCGCCGAATGGTCCGTCCACCGGCAACACGCCATGCGTCCGGCATGCGGCGACGATCGCTGACTGTGCCCAGTGCCACGGATCGGACCAGAATTGCTGTCCGTCACGCAACATGTAATAGTTTTCCTGCGTCCCGCCGATGCCCGTGGTTGCCATGCCCATCGAAGCGGCGAAATCCGCCGCGCCAAGGCTCATGGCCTGCAAGCGTGGCGAGGATGCGGCGATTTCCTCGACATGCGCGATACCTGCCGCCGATTCGATAATCACCTCCAGGCTGATCCGCTTGCTGCGTCCCATGGCCGCCTCGACCGAGGTTACCAGCGCATCCACCGCATAGACATCGGCCGCACAGCCCACTTTCGGAATCAGGATCTGGTCCAGCCGGTCACTGGACTGCTCCAGCAACTCTACGACATCACGATACCAGTAGGGCGTATCCAGCCCGTTTATGCGCACCGACAGATACTTGTTGCCCCAGTCCACCTCATGCGTGGCGGCGATGACATTGGCGCGGGCCGTGTCCTTGTCCGAAGGGGCGACTGAATCCTCCAGGTCGAGATTGATTACATCCGCCGCGCTGGCCGCCATTTTCTCGAACAGCGCCACGCGCGAGCCAGGCCCGAAAAGCTGGCAGCGATTGGGGCGCGCGGGCGGGGTTGGCTGAATGCGAAAGCTCATCAGGGGCACCTTTCGGGTCAGGAAGTGTCGCAATTGTCCTGGCGCGAGGTATTATGTTGCGCGGGTCCGTGCAAGGCGTTTTCGGCACGCGCAAAGGCGTTTGCGCTGCGTTGCAGCGCAGGCCGTCCTGCCAAGGGTCCGGGCGTTTCTTGTGCGAAATCGCCCTTGCCTGACGGAAAATTCTGCCCTCTGTGCCAGAATTCCTCGTTTTTCCCAAGAATTTGCATCAGCCTTGCGCGAAACTACATCTCGTATCGATCCTTCCGACCGGAGCCTGCCATGATCCAGACCCCCTATCTGCTTTTCCTCGGCGACGCGCCCGACCCGCTTGCCGCCAAGGTGGCGCAAGGCATCAGGGACTGGCGCCCGGAATTCGCCCTTGGCCAGTTGCGCATGGAGGGCTGCCGCGCCGACATGGGCCTGCCAGACATGACCCTGGCCGAGGCAAGAGCCGCAGGTGCCGGAACACTGGTGATCGGCGTCGCCAACCGGGGCGGGGTCATATCTGCTGCCTGGAAGAAACTGCTGGTCATGGCGCTGGAAGAAGGATTCGACCTTGCCTCGGGGCTCCACAACCTCTTGCGCGACGAACCCGACCTCAAGGCGGTCGCCGAGGCCACGGGCCGTGCCCTGCATGATGTGCGCATCCCGTCAGTCAGATACCCGATCGCCAATGGCGAGAAACGGCGCGGCAAGCGCTGCCTTGCCGTGGGTACGGATTGCTCGGTGGGCAAGATGTACACCGCTCTGTGCATGGAGCGCGAGATGGTCGCACGAGGCATGAAGGCCAGCTTCCGCGCCACGGGCCAGACGGGTATCCTGATTACGGGCGAAGGCGTGCCGCTCGATGCCGTGATCGCGGATTTCATGGCCGGGTCGATCGAATGGCTGACCCCGGACAACGACCCAGACCACTGGGATCTTATCGAGGGGCAGGGCTCGCTGTTTCATGTGTCCTTTTCCGGCGTGACGATGGCGCTGATCCATGGCGGCCAGCCCGATGCGCTGATCCTCAGCCATGAGCCCACGCGGGCACATATGCGCGGGCTGCCGGGCTACAGTCTGCCCGACCTCGAAGATCTGCGTGACACCGCGCTGCATCTGGCGCGGGTGGCCAATCCTGCCTGTCAGGTGGTTGGCATCTCGATCAATACCGCCGCAATGGCCGAACAGGAGGCCCTCGATTATTGCGCGGGGGTCGAGGCGCGGATGGGCTTGCCCACGGTCGATCCGTTCCGCCACGGGGCAGGGCGACTGGTCGACGCGCTGTCTGCAGTCTGAGCGTGGGCAAGGGGCTGTGCCCCTCACCGGCCCCGTAAGGGGGCCGGTCTCACCCCGGGATGTTTGAAACAAGGATGAAAGGGAGGGGCGCTGTGCTGCAGGTTCATGCGGATCGGTTCGCCTTGGCAGAGGTGTTCACCATTGCGCGTGGCTCGCGCACGCATGCCGATGTGTTGCGCGTGGTCGTGACGCGCGAGGGCATGACGGGGCAAGGCGAATGCGTGCCTTATGCACGCTATGGCGAAAGCCTGGAGTCGGTGCGCGCCCAGATCTCGGGGCTGCGCGAGGACGTGACGCGAGCCGCCTTGCAGGAGGCCTTGCCTGCAGGGGCGGCGCGCAATGCGGTTGACTGCGCGCTCTGGGATCATGCGGCAAAGCATATGCGCAGGCGGGTCTGGAAGCTGGCCGGACTGGCAGCACCGCAGCCGGTGGTGACGGCCTTCACGCTGTCGCTGGACACGCCCGAGCGGATGGAGGCCGCCGCACGACGCCACGCGCATCGGCCGCTTCTGAAGATCAAGCTCGGCACGCCCGATGACATGCCCCGCCTGGAGGCGGTGCGGCGCGGCGCGCCCGGCACGCGCATCATCATCGACGCCAACGAAGGCTGGACAGCCGAGGTCTATGCCGAGCTTGCACCCCATCTGTTGCGGCTGGGAGTCGCGATGGTCGAACAACCGCTTCCTGCCGGCGCTGACGAGATGCTCGCGGAAATCGACCGTCCCTTGCCTGTCTGTGCCGATGAGTCCTGTCACGACCGGGCCAGTCTGGCTGGGCTGCGCGGCAAGTATGACATGGTCAACATCAAGCTCGACAAGACGGGTGGACTGACCGAGGCGCTGGCCCTGCGTGACGCGGCGCGCGCGGCAGGCTTCAAGGTGATGGTGGGCTGCATGGTCGGATCATCGCTCGCGATGGCGCCTGCCGTGCTGGTCGCCCAGGGGGCTGAACTGGTAGATCTCGATGGCCCGCTTCTGCTGGCAGAGGATCGTGACCCGCCGCTGCATTATGATGACAAGGGCGTGCACCCCCCCTTGCCTGCGCTGTGGGGCTGACGCATCTTCCCCCGCAAAGGCGCTTGCGCTAAGGGTGGCGCAACTTCAGGAGGATGATTCATGCCAAGATACCGCTCCCGCACCACCACTCATGGCCGCAACATGGCAGGCGCGCGCGGGCTCTGGCGCGCGACGGGCATGAAGGAGAGCGATTTCGGCAAACCGATCATCGCGATCGTCAACTCCTTTACCCAGTTCGTGCCCGGCCATGTGCATCTGAAGGATCTGGGGCAGATGGTCGCGCGCGAGGTGGAAAAGGCGGGCGGTGTGGCCAAGGAATTCAACACGATCGCCGTGGATGACGGGATCGCCATGGGCCATGACGGGATGCTCTATTCCCTGCCCTCGCGCGAGGTGATCGCGGATTCGGTCGAATACATGGTCAATGCGCATTGCGCCGATGCGATGGTCTGCATCTCGAACTGCGACAAGATCACGCCCGGCATGCTGATGGCGGCAATGCGGCTGAATATTCCTTGCGTGTTCGTCTCGGGCGGACCGATGGAGGCCGGCAAGGTCGAGGTGGATGGTGTTTCGAAGGCTGTCGATCTGGTCGATGCAATGGTGTGGGCAGCCGATGACAAATACACCGATGCACAGGTGCAGGCGATGGAGGAAGAGGCCTGCCCCACATGTGGCTCCTGTTCGGGCATGTTCACCGCCAATTCGATGAACTGCCTGACCGAGGCGCTGGGCCTGTCGCTGCCGGGCAATGGCTCGACACTGGCGACCCATGCCTATCGCCAGAAACTGTTCCTGCGGGCGGGCCATGTCGTCGTCGATCTGGCCAAGCGCTATTACGAGCAGGATGACGAGAGCGTGCTGCCGCGCAATGTTGCCAGCTTCAAGGCGTTTGAAAACGCCATGTCGCTGGATATCGCCATGGGAGGGTCCACCAACACGGTGCTGCATTTGCTGGCGGCAGCGCATGAGGGCGGGATCGACTTCACCATGTCCGACATTGACCGTCTGTCGCGCAAGGTTCCTTGCCTGTGCAAGGTCGCGCCCGCCAAGGATGACGTGCATATGGAAGATGTCCACCGCGCCGGCGGCATCATGGCCATCCTGGGCGAGCTGGACCGGGCGGGACTGCTGCATCGCGACCTGCCGACGGTGCACTCCGCGACCATGGGTCAGGCACTCGACATGTGGGATATCAAGCGCACGAATGACCCCGATGTGCATGATTTCTTCCTCGCGGCCCCGGGTGGCGTGCGCACGACGCAGGCGTTTTCGCAGGACAAGCGCTATGGCACGCTGGACAGCGACCGCGAAAAAGGCGTGATCCGCGACAGGGAGCACGCCTTCAGCCAGGATGGCGGACTGGCGGTTCTGTTCGGCAATCTGGCCGAAGATGGATGCATCGTGAAGACCGCGGGCGTGGATGACTCGATCCTGAAGTTCAGCGGCCCGGCGCATGTGTTTGAATCGCAGGACGACGCCGTCAGCGGCATCCTGACGGGCAAGGTCAAGGCCGGTGAGGTTGTTGTCATTCGCTATGAAGGCCCGCGCGGGGGGCCCGGGATGCAGGAAATGCTGTATCCCACGAGCTACCTCAAATCCAAGGGGCTGGGGGCGGCCTGCGCGCTGGTCACGGACGGGCGCTTCTCCGGTGGCACCTCGGGGCTGTCGATCGGCCATGTCTCGCCCGAGGCCGAAGAGGGCGGGCTGATCGGACTGGTGGAACAGGGCGACCGGATCGAGATCGACATTCCGAACCGGACCATTCACCTTGCAGTGGACGACGCCACGCTGGCCGAACGGCGCACGGCGCAGGATGCCAAAGGCTGGAAACCCGCCAAGCCGCGCCCGCGCAAGGTTTCGACCGCACTGCGGGCCTATGCGGCGCTGACGACTTCCGCCGCGCAGGGCGCGGTCCGCAAACTGCCCGAAGGGATGTAAGGGATGAGCCGCATCGTCTATGTGAATGGCATCTATCTGCCCGAGGGCGAGGCGCATATCTCGGTTTTTGATCGTGGCTTTCTGATGGCGGACGGCGTCTATGAGGTGACGACCGTCATCGACGGCAAGCTGATCGACTTCGATGGCCATTTCGCGCGGCTGGAACGCTCCTTGAGCGAACTGGATATCCGCAACCCGATGGACCGCGACACTTGGCTGGAGGTGCATCGCCAGCTTGTCGCGCAGAACCGAATCGATCAGGGCATGATCTACCTGCAGGTGACGCGCGGCGCGCCGGGCGACCGCGATTTCATCTTTCCCGACCCCGAGACAACCCCGCCCACGGTGGTTCTGTTCACGCAGACAAACCCCGCGCTGGTGGACAGCCCCAAGGCGCGCAAGGGGATCAAGGTCATCACGATTGACGACATCCGCTGGGGCCGGCGCGACATCAAGACGGTACAACTTCTGTATCCCTCCATGGGCAAGATGATGGCGATCAGGCAGGGCGCGGATGACGCCTGGATGGTGCAGGATGGCGAGGTGACCGAAGGCACCTCGAACAACGCCTATATCATCAAGGACGGGCGCATCGTGACGCGGGCGCTGTCCAATGACATCCTGCACGGGATCACCCGCGCCGCCGTGCTGCGTTTCGCGCGCGAGGCGCAGATGCCGGTGGAGGAGCGCAGCTTCACCGTGGACGAGGCGAAAGCGGCGGATGAGGCTTTCGTGACCTCGGCCAGCACCTTTGTCATGCCGGTGGTAGCGATTGACGGCGTGGCGCTGGGCGCAGGCGTGCCGGGGCCGCTAGTGACGCGGTTGCGCGAAATCTATATCGAGGAGAGCCGCAAGGCCGCGATCTGAGCGGCCTCAGGCGACTGGCGTCGGCAGTCTGAGGTCAATTCTGTCATTGAGCTCGCCGATGATGGTGGTCTCTCTCGGCACGTCGAGTTCGTCGATCGGGTCGATGAATCTGATGACAGAGATGCGCAGATCATAGGCCATATTGTCCGACACTGCCGACAGGTCGATGGTCGCGCCCTCATAGACAGTTACGAAGACGGGCCGCCCACGCGCGTTGATTTCGGTGCTGCCATCGCCCCACTCGGCAGTGAGGCCATTGTTGGTGACCACTGCGGACATGTCCGGGCCTGGTTGCTTGAACACAAATTCGCTGTCCACGCCATTGCGAATGGTCGTGTCGCCGGTCGCCTCTTCGGTGAATATGAAATTCCCAAGCGCCTTGTTGCCGATGAAGACTGTATTCTCTCCCCCCGATATTTCGAGGAACGCACTGCCAATGCCGCGCTTAGCAATGTCGTTCGTCCCTCCGTCAATGTTTATAAATGTGCGGCTTCTGGAGTCGATATCGAGTTTGTTTTCACCGTCGACGATGTCAACCCAGACCTTTCCCGAGGTGACAAGATTGGTCTCTGTGCCGAGCTTGACAGTAAGTATACCCTTCAGCAGCGTCGGGTTATCCTCCTGCCCCTCAATGATCAGAAGCGGTTGGCCGAATTGATCATCCTCGATGACCACATTGCCGCTGAAGCCCGTCAGGTCCACGATGTCCTGTCTGAAGGGTTTCTCCCCGATCGTGCCACCGCCGGCGAAGCCATCACTTATGACATAGCTTGTTCCAAAGATAAGCGGTGTGTCCTCGTCATCCGGGTCCTGACCCTCTGGCGGGTCGATGCGTTCGACACCCTGCGGCAGAGTGGGATCATAGAGGCCGCTGAAATCTTCGGTGACGAAGCGGAATTGCTCTGTCTCGAACGACCCGCCATCCCATGTCAGCCTGTAGATACCCTTGCTGCGGCTGGATTCGACCTCGCGCGATTCTGCCAGAGCCAGATCCGTGTAGATCACCGTCAGATCTACCCGTGCGCCCTCCATCGTGGTGATGCTATCAGAATTGGGCTCTAGCGTGACCTTGAACACGCGGTCGCTGGTCGCCTTGGAATTGCTGATCGTGTTGTCCCCGCCCGAGATGTTCACGACCGCGCCCTTGGCGAGGATTCTGTTCTCGCCACCCGACAGGTTGAACTCCCCGGCAATCGAGCGGCCGATATTGATGTCATTGGTGCCAGCATCGGCGTTGATGGTCACACCATCGGGGCCGATGGCATCTTCATTCGCCCGCCGAAGGTCAATCGTGTCATCACCCTTGCCCAGCGTAATGGTGCTGATCGGAAGCTTGATCTGCGTGGGTGGCAGGTCGCCGACTGTGAGCGTGCCATTGCCATCGTCGTGAAAGACAATCGCCGCGTCCCGTGACAGCGCGCTGAGGTCGATGGTGACGGGAAAATCCTGCAAGTCAGGATCGGAGGGCAGGGCGAGCGTTCCGCCGCCGGAATAATCTTCGGTGATGGTGAAAACCAGTTGGCTGTCATCGACATCGACATTCACACCATCGGGCAGCGCATCAGGGTCTGGCGGGAAGTCGAAAGCTGCGCCAATGACCTCGATCGCTTCGAAATCCGTGACCAGATCTTCCAGCGCCGCCTGCATGTCGCCACCGCCATAGCTGGAGAGCTGGACCAAATCGACACCGTTCGCCTGCACTATCAGCCCTTCGCCATCGGGCGCAAGACTGCCGGTCAGGATGACAGGGTTTTCCTCGGTGCCGGCATCGCCCAAGCCAATACCGCGCAGGTCGATGACAAGCAGGTCGGAGTCGGGGTTGAAATCACCGATGACGGGCCAGCTTTCGGCATTCGCATCAAGCGCCGCAGGCGCGATAACGAATATGTCGTCACCTTCCTGCCCGAACATTCTCGCATCGGCGAGCGCGATAATGGTGTCATTGCCCGGTCCGGCAAAGACAGTATCGTCACCGACCGCCACGATCGTATCATCGCCGTCCAGCGCATCGACAATCTGGCCTCCGCGCCCGATCAGCAAGTCATCCTCTGCTGTGCCGGTAACGCGCGACTCTTCGTCCTCGGGGGGAGTGTCCTCTTCGGGGTCCGTGTCGGAACTGCTGAAAAGAGTATCGACGACAGCAAGCAAGGCCGCGAGGCCAAGAAAAAGAAACAAAAATTCCATGACTCGTAACCTGGCGGAAAACCGCAATCGATAGATGTTTACGGTTTAAGCGGTTTACTGCAAGCGCAACGCAGGGCGTGTTGGACAGCTTTCAACCATTGAGTGTGCCGGGCTGGCGAGGCAGCAGTGCCAATCAAGACAATCGAAGGCCACAGGAAACACTGTCCTTGAAATACACCCTTCGCGCCAGATACCGCGATTTGACCCGGCGGCTCACTCTTCGGTGACAAAGCCGCGGAAGCTGACCAGCACCAGAAGCGCGACAATCACCACAACCCCGGTCCTTGCAAGGATCGCGAGGTTTATTTCAGCACTCAGCGCGCCATAGACCACGGTGATCGCGGCCCCGAGAAGCACCAGCACCGACAGCGACAGGGCCAGCGCGCCAAACCATTTGCGGATCAGCGAACGGCGCTGGGCGGGGTTGCGCGCTTCGCTGCGCTCGGTGCTTTGATAGAGCCACAGAAAGAGCGGCCCCATCACCAGCATCGTGGCAATCGACCAGAGCGGCAGATACGGCCCATAAGGGCCATGTGGCTCCAGTGGCAGCCACAGATCGACCAGGGCAAAGCCGATCTGCACCAAATGCCAGGTCAGCGTCAGCAATGTGACAAACATCAGCCCGTAGATCATTGCCTCGCGGGCCGAGACATAGGGGCGCGGGCGTGGCACAGGCAGGCGCAGGCCCCCGTCGGCCCAGCCCGCAAGCGCCTCGTCGATCTCGCGCGCGCTCCAGCCGGCGTCAGAGAGCGCCGCACGCAACTCCTGCGGTGCATGTCCCGACTGCAACCCCTGTTGTACGAAACGCGCCAGTTCCTCGGCGGGCTTCATTCATGTGGCTTTCGGGCCGACATTCTCGGCAAAGGCCTTTTCGAACGCAGCCTGTTTGTCGGCGCCGGCTTCGGTCTGGTGCCTGGCCTTCCACGCGTCATAGGGCATGCCATAGACGATCTCGCGCGCGGCGTCCTTGTTCATGTCGATCCCGCGCGCATTTGCAGCTTCCTGATACCAGCGCGACAGGCAGTTGCGGCAAAACCCGGTCAGGTTCATCATGTCGATATTCTGCACATCAGTCCGGCGGTTTAGATGCTCCAGAAGCGTGCGAAAGGCGGCGGCTTCAAGCTCGGTTCGGGTCTGGTCGTCCATCAGGGGCTCCCGTCAGTCTGTGACTCTCCTGACCGGGATATAGACCCTGCACGCTGCTTTGCCCATTGTGAAATCACCCCGAAATGCGCGACTGTGCGCCGCGATAGCGAACCTTAGGGGTGCCATGCTCTTTGCCTTGCTGGATTATCTCGCGCGGCATGCGCGGCATGTGCTTCTCTGGGGGCTGGCGCTGGGCATTCTCGGGGGACTTTTCGCGCCGCAGATGGCGCTTACGCTGCAATGGACCGTGGCACCGATCGTGGCGACTCTTCTCTTTCTGGCCGTGCTGCGGCTAGGGCCAGAAGGGGTGCGCGCGGGGCTTCATGGCTGGCGGCAGGGGCTGGCAGTGGTGCTCGGGTTGCAGCTTGTGGTTCCGGTGCTCGTCGTGCTGGCCGCGCGCGGGTGGGGGCTGGAAGGGACGCTGCTGGTGGGCATCATTCTGGTGCTTTCCGCCGCCCCTATCACCGGCAGCCCGAATATTGCCATCATGTCGGGGGCCTCGGGTGCGGTTGCGTTGCGCCAGCTCGTGCTGGGAACGGCGCTTCTGCCGCTGACGACGCTGCCGGTCTTTATGCTCATGCCCGATCTGGGCGCACCAGCCGAGGTGATGGCCATCGTCGCCCGGCTGCTGTTGCTGATTGCCGCTGCCGCTGCGCTGGGCCTGTGGCTGCGCGCGCGCGGCATCGTCCGGGGCGATGCACGCAGCCTGCGCATGATCGATGGCAGCACTTCGCTTCTGCTGGCACTCATCGTGATTGCCCTGATGGGCGCTGTCGGGCCTGCGCTGCTCTCCAGCCTTCGGGCCTGGGGCACGCTCGCGCTTGTGCTGGCGCTGGGGTTCGGCCTGCAACTTGGGCTGCTGTTGGCATTGCGGCGCCATCTGCCCCTGCCTGAACTTGCCGCGCTCAGCCAGGCGGCGGGCAATCGCAACATCGCGCTGTTTCTGGGTGTGCTGCCGCTGGGAATGGCCAGCGATCTGTTCCTGTTCATCGGGCTTTACCAGATCCCGATGTATCTGACCCCGGTCGTGATGGGCTGGGTCTATCTGCGCATGGGCCTGAACCGCAGCCCTGGTTGACTTTCACGCCGCACCTCCTGTAGCAGCCAGCGCAAGCCCCGCCCCATAGATGAAGGCCACCCGATGACCCTTCCCGCACCCTCACATCAGGACAGTTCCGCGCTGGATGACGGGCGCGAAGTCCTGCGCGCCGAGGCAGCGTCACTGAACATGCTTGCCGAGGCGCTGGATGCGCGCTTCGCCCGGGCCGCCGAAATGATCCTTGCAACGCGCGGACGGCTGATCGTGGCGGGGATCGGCAAATCCGGTCATGTCGGGCGCAAGATAGCAGCCACCTTCGCCTCGACCGGAACGCCCGCCCACTTCGTCCATGCCGCCGAGGCCAGCCATGGCGACCTAGGCATGATCACGCGCGATGACATCTGCCTGCTGCTGTCGAAATCGGGCGAGACAGCCGAACTGGGGGATCTCATCTCCTACACGCGGCGGTTCAGCGTCGGGCTGATCTCGATCACGGGCAACCCCGAGAGCACGCTGGCGCAGAAATCCGATATCGCGCTCATCCTGCCCGACGCGCCCGAAGTCTGTGCCATCGGCATGGCGCCCACCACCTCGACCACGATGAGCATGGCGCTGGGGGACGCGCTGGCCGTTGCCGTGATGCGGCAGAAAGGGTTCGACCCGGCGCAGTTCCACCTGTTCCACCCCGGCGGCAAGCTGGGCGCGCAATTCCTGCGCGTGGGAGAGTTGATGTATCGCGGCGATGCCCTGCCACTCGTGACCGAGGACCAGCCCATGGAAGATGTGCTGATGCGCATGACCGGCACCGGCTATGGCGTGGCCATCGTGGTGCATGACGGTCGGCTGACAGGAATCATCACTGATGGCGACCTGCGCCGCAACATGGACGGGCTGATGCAGCGCGTCGCAGGCGATGTCGCGACCCGCAGCCCCAAGACAATCGGCCCCGATGCGCTTGTCTCCGAAGCCGTGGCCGTGATGAATGGCAACAAGGTCAATGCGCTTTGCGTGATTGACGAGGCAAGCCGCGTCATCGGGATGATCCGCCTGCATGACTGTCTGCGCGCCGGTGTGATCTGAGATGCGGACAGTCATCATCATTCCCGCGCGCTATGCGTCAACCCGCTACCCCGGCAAGCCGCTGGTAGGGCTGACCGGAGCCACCGGCGAGAGCCGCAGCCTGATCGAGCGAAGCTGGCATGCTGCGCGATCCGTGGCAGGTGTCGATGCGGTCTTTGTTGCCACGGATGACGCGCGCATCCGCGAGGCCGCCGAAGCCTTCGGCGCCGAGGTGGTGATGACCGCCGAGAGTTGCGCCAATGGCACCGAGCGCTGCGCCGACGCCATCGCGCGGATGGGGGTCAAGCCCGAGATCGTGGTCAACCTGCAAGGCGACGCCCCGCTGACCCCTGCCTGGTTTGTCGAGGCGCTGATCAAGGCCATGCAGGATGGCGCGACAATGGCCACCCCGGTCCTGCGCCTGACACCGGAAACCCATGCCCGCTTTGTCGAAGACCGCCGCAACGGGATGGTCGGCGGCACCACGGCAGTAATGGATGCGAAGGGTCGCGCACTCTATTTCTCGAAGGAAGTGCTGCCCTATACGGGCCGCAGCTATGGCGCGGACGAGACGGTCCCGGCCTTTCACCATGTCGGCGTCTATGCCTATACGCCCGATGCGCTGGCGCGCTACATGGCGGCGGGCCCCTGCGCGCTGGAAGAGCTGGAGGGGCTGGAGCAGTTGCGCTTTCTCTACCACGGCATCCCCATCACCTGCGTCCAGGTCGAGGCGCGCGGTCGCGAATTCTGGGAACTGAACAACCCCGCGGACGTGCCCCGCATAGAGGCCGTCCTTGCGCAGGAGGGAATTGCATGAGTGTCACGCTGGGAGCATTCGAGATCGGCAATGACCGGCCTTTCGTGCTCATCTCCGGGCCATGCCAGATGGAATCGCTGGAGCATGCGCGGCGGATCGCCGGGTCACTGGTCGAGACCTGCGCGCGGCTGGGCATCCCCTTCATCTTCAAGGCCAGTTATGACAAGGCAAACCGCTCCAGCCTTGCAGGCCAGCGCGGGCTGGGAATCGAGAAGGGGCTGGATGTGCTGGCGCGCATCCGCGAAGAGTTCGGCTGCCCGGTGCTGACCGATGTGCACGAGTCCGGCCATTGCGCGCCTGCGGCCGAGATCTGCGACATCCTGCAAATCCCGGCCTTCCTGTGCCGCCAGACCGACCTGCTGCTGGCTGCCGGTGCGACAGGCCGCGTGATCAATATCAAGAAAGGGCAGTTTCTGGCTCCCTGGGACATGGTGCATGTGGCCGCCAAGGTTGCCTCTACCGGCAATACGCGGATCATGCTGTGCGAGCGCGGCACCTCCTTCGGCTACAACACGCTGCTGTCCGACTTCCGTGCCCTGCCGATCATGGCGCAGACCGGCTATCCGGTGATCTATGACGCCACCCATTCGGTGCAGCAGCCCGGCGGGCTGGGCGGCGCTTCCGGCGGACAGCGCGAATTCGTCCCGCCACTGGCGCGCGCAGCACTGGCCGTGGGCTGTGCGGGGCTGTTCATCGAGACGCATGAAGACCCGGACAACGCGCCGTCCGACGGGCCGAACATGGTTCCGCTTGACCAGATGGCAGGATTGCTGGAAGGCTTGGCGCGGCTGGACCGTATCATGAAATAGATCCGATGAAGAAGATTGGTGACTACTGGGTGCCCGATGTCGACACCTTCTGGTTTCGCAACCTGCGCAAGACACGCCAGAATTACGAGAATGGCGGGCAGGGCACCCAGTTACACCACCTGACCGGTGCCATCGGCCATATCCGCGCTGCGGTCGGCACCGAGAGACTTGCCGCTGGGGTTGCCATTGACGCAGGCGCCAATATCGGCGCCTATTCCCGCCACATGGCCGCGGATTTCCTCCATGTACATGCCTTCGAACCCGCGCCCGATACCTATGAGTGCCTGGCCCGCAACGTGGCAGACTGGGGGCTGAAGGACAGGGTGACGACCTATCCCAATGCGCTGTCGGCGCAGGAGGAAGGGGTCAGTATGGGCAGTGGCGGGTGGTTCCGCCGCTCGATCTCGCGCGAGGTTTCTGGACCCGGAAATATCCGGGCCTTCCCTGTCGACAGCCTGAAGCTGGACAATGTGCTGCTGCTCAAGCTTGATGTCGAAGGCTATGAACTCAAGGTCCTGACCGGAAGCACGCAGACCCTGGCGCGCTGCCGTCCTTTCGTGATGATCGAACTGAAGGACCGCAAGATCGCAAAGGGCACTGCCGACATGGCGCCGCACGAGTTTTTGCTGACGCAGGGATATGAGGTCGTTCTGAAACTGGGCGAACCATCGATAGACCGGCTGTACGCAACCAGGACGTGATCAGCGCCGATAGCCGGAATGATGTGCGCCCTTCGCGGCTGGCACCAAACCTTTCACCAGCGCGGCACAAGCCCGCTCAGCCGCCGATAAATTCCTCGATATAGTCGCACGCCCGACTCAGGTTGTCGTCAATCCGGCCAAAGCGGTCCAGCACCTTCTGCGAGGCCTCGCGCGCAAACTCGGGATCTCGCGCAAAGGCTGCGAGCGTCTCCGGTCCGTCAAAGCGGGGCAATTCCGGGAAGAGAGCGGACATCTCGTCCATGATCATCACCGGGCGATCGAGATAGACCGAATCCAGCACAACAGTTGATTCCGGGCAGACCACGCTGTGACAAAGCTGCACGCAATCATGTATCGCGGCGTCCTTGAGCGGACCCTCATTGCTCATCGAGACAAGCAGGTTCGGATGACGTTTCAGCAATTCGGTATCATTCCCGGAATGGCTGCGATGCACCTTGCCGCGATGCGGGCGCACCACAACCCCTATATCGGGGTTGGCGGTCAGGAAACCATCCAGCATGGCATACCATTCTGCGACCGTATCAGCCCCGAAACGCGCGCCCGCCCAGCGGAAGGACTGGCAGAACAGAACCCGCGAGCGATAGCGTGCAACCCAGTCACGCAATTCGTCGGATTGCGGCAGGAAAGGCAGGAACGGCTTCTTGATGAACCCCGTCACCCTCACCTTCAAGAGCGAATTGCGCGACAGGAACCTTTCTTCCAGCTGCGTGCATTGCCAAAGCAGCAGGCGCCCGGCCTCATACTCGACCCCGGTTGACTGGCCCGAACCGGTGGGCGCGTTCACGCCCGACTGATAGGCGCCATGCTGCACAAAGATCACCGGCTTTCCTGAACGGCGGATGGCAGAGGACCGGAACGCGCGCGAGCTGCGGTCCAGCGCCGGATCGGTGATCACCAGAACTGCATCTCCAGCAGCCAGATCACGCTGGAACAGAAACTTGCTGCGCAGCCTCGACACCGGAACCGGCGCGAGCCCTAGCCTGGACAGCTTGCGCATCACCGGTCCGTCCGCGAGGAATTTTCCCGCAGGCAGAAACAGCTTCACAGCAACATGTTTGCGCGCCTGAAGCGCAGACAGCAGGTAGGCGACCGTCTCGATGGTCGGCAGGCCATCCAGCCAGACCAGCAGGTTCCGCGTCTGAGGCATGATGTCCCCTGTTCGTCTGCCGGGTTCCCTGTTTAGGTTCCAGACAGGCCCTTCAGGCGCCAAGAGATGCCGCCTGAAGGGACACTTAAGATCATTCGGCGGCGCTGGCCTTTGCCTCGTATTCGGCCGCTTCCGCCAGCCATTCGGCGGCGTAATCGACCTCCTGCCATTCCTTGAACCACGGGCCCCCGCGGGTGTGATGGACGGCTTGCGGATAGCCCTCTGCGGGCTTGTCATACCAGCCTTCCAGCCAGTTCCAGCCTGTCGGCAGCGCGCCGATCTCGTCATCCTGCGCCCATTGCATGCGGTGCAGATAGGCGCCGCTCTCGCGGTTCACAAGCTCCGGCGTGAGCTGCTTAGTGCTGGGATGGGCGCAGTTCATCAGCATGAAGGAAGACCAGTTCTTGCGCGGATAGGCGCTTTGGGGCACGCCATCCATCTTGGTCGTCTCCTTGGGCTTGTAGTCGTGCTGCACGCACAGGACCGCGTATTTCGGGTCCATGTATTGCTGCAACTCCGCGACATCGCCGAAGAACAGGAAATCGCAATCGACAAAGATCGCCCAGCCCTCATAGCCTGCCAGATACGGCACCAGAAAGCGTGAATAGGTGAACTCGGTCGAGGCCAGCGGGTCGATCTCGCGGGTGTAGAGGCCCTGATCGACCAGGTCCTGCAGCTTGATCGGGATCACCTCGACCGGGATCGTGGCGTGTTTCTCCAGCGACTGTCTGGCGACCTGATAGGCTATATCCTCGCGTGAGTCCCAGCCGATATAGACGCGAAGTTTCTCCATGGATGTTCATCCTCTTGATGGTGCGCGCGCTTGCGCGCTGTCATAACGCGGATGCAAGGCAAGGAAAACCGCAATCGGCCAAGGCGCATTGCCGCAGGCAGGATCACGCCCGCCCATCCAGCCTGCGCGTGACACTCTCGAACGCCTTCTCCAGCGGGGCCATGGTTCTGGCAAGTACAGTCTCGGCTGCGGCCAGAAAGGGCGCTCGAAACTCCGCGTCCTGCGCCTTGACCACGGCCTCGGCCAGGGCCTCGGCGCTCGCGACCTCCAGCGCCGCACCGCGCGCGCGCAGAATGTCATAGGCCGCGCGGAAATTTCCGGTCTGCGGGCCATGGACCACCATCACGCCCAGCGCCAGCGCCTCGAACGGATTCTTGCCGGCCATGACAACCCCTTCCAGAGGCAGCGACTGGCCCGGATAGGCGACCGGAACAATCCGGTACCACGCCCCCATCTCGCCCAGAGAATCCGCAATATATATGCAGGTGTCCTTCGTGATCGGGTCATTTCGCGACCGCCGTGCAACCTGGTCCCGCGCAAACACTGCGCACGCATCGGCCTCGGTCCTGTCAGCCTCGCGCATCTGCCGCGGCGCGATGATCAGCAGTATCTCCGGGCACAGGCGCATGGCATGCGCCTGTGCCTGCATGATCAGCGCCTCCTCGACCTGCCGGGTCGAGGCAGCAAGCCAGACAGGGCGGTTTCCAATCTGCCCGAGCAGGGCGTGACGCGCCTCGGTCTGGTCCGGCGGCGGGGTGGATGCCGCCTTGAGCAGCCCCGTCACCTGCATCCTGTCCGCCGGGGCACCAAGATCCAGAAACAGAGCGTGCGAGCGGTCATCCTGCACATGAATCTCGTCAAAAAGCCCCATCAGCCAGCCATTAGCACGCGTCACCCGGCTGCGGCGCCGGTGGCGGCGCGCCGTGACATGGGTGTTGAGCATCAGCATCGGAACGCCGCGGCGGCGGGTCTCGTTCATCAGGCGCGGCCAGAGATCCATTTCAGAAAGTACGAACAGATCCGGCCGCCAGTGCCCAAGAAACCGATTCACCGGACCGGGGCAGTCGATGGGCGCATAGTGATGGATCACACGGGGGGGCAACCGACGATTTGCCAGCGCCTCGGCCGAGGCCCGCGTGACCGAGGTCAGAAGAAAATGCGTCTGTGGCCGCGCGGCGGACAGGCGCTCAAGCAGGGTCAGCAGAACAGTCGTCTCGCCCACGCTCACGCCATGCAGCCAGACCAGTTCGCCGTCAGGCCGGGGGCAGGCCGCATGGCCCCATTTCTCGGACAGTCGGGCCGGATCTTCCTTGTCCCTGCGCGCGCGGATACGCAACGCGAGCGCCCAGACCGGCGGCAGCAGCGCCGAGAGCGCAAGATAGAGACGGATTAGAAACGGTTTCGCGGCCATGCGCGCAGCCCATGCCTGCAAGTGTTCCGCCCAGCCCTATATCACGCCCAGCCGCAGGGGCAATCACAGGCCCGACACTGCCGCAATATCTTGCCTCCGCCGAACTGCAGATTGGCATTGTCCTGACTGCCGGCTTCCCGCTCATGCGCGGCCGAGCCTTGATCCGGCAAGGAAACATGATAGACGATTGCGCTAACGTGAACATGAAGCTGCCTGACCTGGGCGAAACCCTGCCGGATGCGCAGAGACGCCTTGACCCGGCCTTGCTGCCAGAAAGGACATGACATGACTCCCTTGCGCCGCCACCGGATGATCAAGATCGTCGCCACGCTCGGCCCCTCCTCGTCGAGTTACGAGATGATCCGCGCCCTGTTCGAGGCCGGGGCAGATGTCTTTCGGCTGAACATGAGCCATGGCAGCCATGACGAGATTGCCGCCCGCCACGCGATCATCCGCCAGGTCGAGGCAGATCTTGGACGGCCGATATGTATTCTGGCGGACCTCCAAGGTCCCAAGCTTCGCGTCGGCGAATTCGCCGATGGCGCGGTCGATCTGGAAGAGGGCCAGTCTTTCCGCCTGGATCTGGACGACAGCCCCGGCGACGCAACCCGCGTGAACCTGCCGCATCCCGAGATCTTCCGCGCGCTCGAGCCGCATTCCCAGCTTCTGGTCAATGA
Organism: Paracoccaceae bacterium; assembly: GCA_007128135.1. GTDB lineage: Bacteria > Pseudomonadota > Alphaproteobacteria > Rhodobacterales > Rhodobacteraceae > Roseinatronobacter. The sequence continues at coordinate 38,712 of SKYA01000068.1, forward strand.
CGGCAAGATCCGGCTGCGGGTCGAGGAATGCGGGCCGGATTTCGCGAACTGCACGGTCACGGTGGGCGGCACCATCTCGAATCGCAAGGGGGTGAACGTGCCCGATGTGGTGCTGCCTCTGGCCGCACTCTCGGACAAGGACCGCAACGATCTGGAATTCGTCTGCGAACTGGGGGTGGACTGGCTGGCGCTGTCCTTTGTCCAGCGCGCCGCAGACGTGGCCGAGGCCCGGGAACTTGCAAGGGGGCGCGCGGCGATCCTGTCCAAGATCGAGAAGCCGGCCGCCGTGAAGGCATTTGAAGAGATCCTCGCGGTCTCTGACGGCATCATGGTGGCGCGCGGCGATCTGGGGGTGGAGCTGCCTGTCCAAAATGTCCCGCCCATCCAGAAGCGGCTGGTGCGCCGTGCACGCGCCATGGCCAAGCCGGTGATCGTGGCAACCCAGATGCTTGAATCGATGATCGACAGCCCGATGCCAACGCGGGCCGAGGTCTCCGACGTGGCGACGGCCATCTATGAGGGGGCGGATGCGATCATGCTCTCGGCCGAATCGGCGGCAGGGCAATACCCGGTCGAGGCCGTCACCACGATGAACAACGTCGCCATCGAAGTCGAGAACGACCCCACCTATATCGATATCATCGACGCGTCACGCAGGGTCGAGCACCATACCATTGCCGATGGCATCGTCTCGGCGGCGCGGGAACTGGCGGAAAAGACCGATATCGTGGCCATCTGCTGCTTTACCGAATCGGGCACCACCGCCAGCCGCCTGGCCCGTGAGCGGCCGCATGTGCCGATCATCGCCATAACCCCGATCACCTCCGTCGCCCGTCGGCTGACTCTGGTCTGGGGCGTGCATTGCGAGACGATCAAGGGCGACGTCGAGCGGTTCAAGAAAGCCGTCATCAATGCTGTACGTGTGGCGCTCAAGTACGGGTTTGCAACGGAAGCTGACCAGATTCTCGTCACTGCAGGGATTCCCTTCAATATTCCCGGCACAACGAATATCCTGCGCGTGGCACCCTGTTCCGAACGCCTGATCGTGCAGGGCGAGCCGGAGTAGGGCAGTTCGTTTGCACGGCGGCAGGCGCACAGGGTCGGGCGCTCGGGGGCAGGACATGGATCACACGACAATCTTCCTTCTGGGTGTCTATCTGGTGCCCCTCGCCTTTCTCAGCCTTATGCGGGCCTGGGCCGACAGCCGGCCGCCCGCGGTCGCCTTGCTGCTCGGCGCGATCGCGGCAGGCTGCATCGGCTATGTCGCAGTCGCACGCGAAGAAGGGATATTCCGCCTGCGCGAAATCCCGGAACTGACCCTCGAGTTGGCCGCACGGATTGTCGCGATCTTCTGAACCTCGCCCTGCGCCCAGGGACTCGCATCGCCTTGCACGGCTGCCTGTTCCGGTGTAAGGGGCGGTTTCTCGATCTGCGTCCGGCCAGATGTGGCATGCCGAGGCGCAGGGACAACCACTACCGATAGGAGTTGGAAATGCCCAAGATGAAGACCAAATCAGGCGCGAAGAAGCGCTTTTCCATGACAGCCTCGGGCAAGGTCAAGGCAGGTCAGGCCGGCAAGCGGCACGGCATGATCAAGCGGACCAAGAAGTTCATTCGCGACGCGCGCGGCACCACGATCCTGTCCGATCAGGATTCGCGCATCGTCAAGAAATACATGCCCTACGACCGCTAAGGAGAAGCTGTCATGTCAAGAGTTACCTCCGGCAAAGTCACCCATGCCCGTCACCGCAAGGTCGTGAAGGCCGCAAAGGGCTATTATGGCGCGCGCTCGCGGAATTTCCGCACCGCGACCCAGGCTGTGGACAAGGCCAACCAGTATGCCACCCGCGACCGCAAGGTGCGCAAGCGCAATTTCCGCGCGCTGTGGATTCAGCGAATCAACGCCGCCGTGCGTGAACTGGACCCGACCCTGACCTACTCGCGTTTCATCAATGCGCTGACTCTCGCCGGGATCGAGGTGGACCGGAAGGTTCTCGCCGATCTCGCCGTGCACGAACCCGAAGCCTTTGGCCAGATCGTCGCAAAGGCAAAGGCCGCAATGGCCTGAGCGCTCCCGCGTCAATCATCGGGCACCCGCGACAGCCATGCTGTCGCGGGTGTTTGCTTTTGCGGGGACAAGGCAAAGGCCCCGTCACAACCGGCCCGAGGCGATCAGCCGCGCGAGAAAGGCCTGCGTCGCCGGGGCCTGAGGGGCCGTGAACAGGCGATCGGGCGTGTCCTCCTCGACGATGCGCCCGTCGTAAAGAAAGCAGACACGATCCGCCACATCGCGCGCAAAGCCCATCTCGTGGGTCACGATCACCATCGTCAATCCACGTGTCTTCAGGTCATGGATGATACGCAAGACCTCGCCCACCAGTTCAGGGTCAAGCGCGGCGGTTACCTCGTCCAGCAGCAGCACATCGGGGGCGTTCATCATGGCGCGCGCAATCGCCACACGCTGTTGCTGCCCGCCCGAGAGCTGCTCGGGGTAAGCCGTGGCAAAACGGTCCATGCCGAACAGGGACAGTATTTCGCGCGCGCGCTCATTGGCCGTTGCGCGGGGCATGCCCTGCACCTTGCGCGGCGCAAGGGTCAGGTTGTCCAGCACGGTCAGATGCGGGAACAGATTGTAGGACTGGAACACGATTCCCACGCGCTGCTGCAACCCGGTGCGCCCGAATTGCGCCGAGCCGACCGGCACGCCACCCAGCGTGATGCTGCCATGATCCGGCTCAATCAGGCGGTTGATGCAGCGTAGGAGCGTCGATTTTCCTGACCCCGAGGCCCCGATCAGGCAGACGACCTCATGCGCAGAGACATCCAGATCGACCCGGTCCAGCACAAGGCGGTTACCGAAATACTTGGTCAGTCCGCGGATCGCGATCTCTGCCATCTACTCGGCCATCTGCAGGCGCCGCGCTCGGTCGCGCTGGTTGACCCAGTCCGCCAGCCGCGCCATCGGAATCGTGGCCAGCAGGAACAAAAGCGCCGCCACGATCAGGGACGAGTAGTTGAAGGTCGTGGCCGTGTAGATCTGCGCTTCGCGCACCGCGTCGCGCACCCCGATGACGGACAGGAGCGCCACATCCTTCTGCAGCGCGACCACGATATTCATCAGCGCAGGCAGCACGTTGCGCAACGCTTGTGGCAGGATGGCGTAGATCAGCGTCTGCCATTCGCTCAGGCCCAGCGACTTGGCGGCCGCTCGCTGGCCCTCATGCACGGCATCAATGCCCGAGCGGTAGATCTCGGCCACATAGGCGGAATAGGATAGCACCATCGCGACCCCGCCCCAGAACAGGCCCGAATTCGGCAGGCCGGGGATGCTCAGCGCCGGGATCCCGAAGCCGAACAGGATCACCAGCAAGAGCGCAGGCAGACCTCGGAACACGTCGATATAAACCACCACCATCAGCCGGAAGGGCGCAAAGACCGGCCCGCGCAATGACCGCACCACCGCCAGAACCAGGGCCCAGACCCCGATACAGGCCAGCGCGATCAGCCAGACCTGCAGATTGGTCAGGAACCCTTGCGCCACGCGCGGGGCGGCTGCGATCATATGGTCGATATTGAAGAATTGCGCCTTGATGCGCGGCCACTGCTCGGCGCTGGTGATCAACCAGTAAAGCGCGCCGAACACCACGATGATCGAGGCCGAGGAAATCAACCCCGGCGCCAGTGCTGCGCGCCAGTCGAAGGCCCGCTTGCGCGGGGGCGGAGGCGGGCCATCGGGCGCTGGGCGCACCCCGCACGACCCGGTGCGCGCATTGGCCCCGGGCTGGGGGTCTGTTGCCGTCATCCGCCTGGATTATTCCGTGATGACCGGCAGATCAGGATCAGCCACCAGCCATGTCGAGACCAGATCACGCACCACGCCACGCTCGATCAGCGCAGACAGCGCCTCGTCCACCCATTCGACCAGCGGGTTGTCTTTCTGAAACAGCAGCCCGTGCCCGAGGTCGTTTTCATCTGCGGGCAGGATGGCGACAATATCGGCGTCGGAAATCTGGACAGCGGTAGCAAACAGAGCTGTCGGCAGGGCCGCGAGCGTGGCATCGATCTGACCGGCCAGCATTGCCTGGAACACCCCGATCTGGTCGTCATAGACGGCTGCATCCTGCACACCGATGATGTTTTCCAGATACATCAGATCCGTCGTGCCGATCACGGCACCCCAGCGCGCGCCGGTCAGATCGGCAAAGCTGCTGGCCCCCTCGACCGCCGATCCGGGCAGCGCGATCACGGCCTTGTCGGGCTGGAAATAGACCTGGCTGAAGCTGACCACTTCCTTGCGCGGTTCCGTGACCGAGACCTGATTGATGGCAAAGTCGAAATTCTTGGCCCCGGGTGCGATGGTCTGTTCAAACGTGTTGCCAACCCAGACGACCTGCTCGGGCGCAAATCCCATCTCGGCGGCCAGCGCATAGATCAGCGCATTCTCGAACCCTTCGCCGCTGGCCGGATCATTGTTCAGCATCCAAGGGGGATAGACCGGATCACCCGTGCCTACGGTCAGCTGACCAGCATTCAGCAGGCGCGGATCGTCGGGCGTGCGTTCGGTAGCCTCTGCAGCGGGCACGGTCAGGCCAAGGGCAAGCAGAGCGGCCAGAATGGAGCGGAATGTGGTCATGGCGTCCTCTCTGTTAACCGACATTCCCCAAATGGACTGCGGCTGGATGAAAAACTCGCCTGATCTTGGCGATTGATCAAGTGTTTTTCGCTCCGAGGGGCATCCGCGACCGGCGAGCGCCCCGAGAAGGGCAGACTGGGCCGTCACCCTTCATTGCCATGGACCGCCAGCCCCGGTTCTTCACGCTCCGGACAGAACTGTCGAGCCGCCCTAGTTTGCCTTCTGAGGAGCTCGGCAGGTTTCGGCAAGCATCCCGTCGCGCCTTTCATCACTGCAGAAGGGTACGGGAAATTCCTTGCGCAATCGGGCTCGGGCCGCAACTGAATCAAGGTTCAGTGGCAGGTCTGTCGATTATCGCTGGTTCAACTCGTTGTAGGTGTTTGATCCCATGGTTTGATGGTGCGATCCTTTCTCAGGAATGGAAGGAAGCATTCTGGGACAGGTTCGTCACGGGAGCGCCACGACCACGCGCGCAGGACCGAGAGCGATGCCGAGGCAATTCTGGAGGCAAATGGCTTTGCATGCCACCCTGGCCCTCGAGCCCGCACCGATCCTGTTGTCCTGTCGATCATCACGGCCGCTTTGCGGGGGCCTTTCCTGCTATCCATGCCATATAGCAAGGACCATGAAACAGATGCCCGACCGCGGCTGATCAAGCCATATGGCTTGCTGCTGGGAATCCGCCGGTATCTTGTTGCCAGGGTCGTTGGTGACAGCGGTCGGATGCGTCACTTTCGGCTTGCCCGGATCACCTCGATCAACATTGAAGCCAGATCCCTGTTTTGCGTGATCCGGACTTAACCTGGAAGACCACGCGGTACTCGCTTTCGGGTCCTTTCAGTCCGATGCAGAATACGCCGAGGTCGTGTGGCGCTTCCGGCCGGATGCATCGGCGGTAGCGCGCGAATTTGTGTTCCACCCCCGGCAGTAACTCACCCAAGGGGCCGATGGATCACTTTTGGTAAGGTTTCGGGCATCAGGCCACCTTGAAATGGCGTGCCATCTGTATCGCTGGGGTGAGACTGTCGAGGTGCTGGAGCCAGAGGCGCCGAGGCTGTTGGTGCATCAGCACCGGAGGGCAGATTTCAGCGCGTTGCCATGATATCTCGTGCGTCAGACTTGCGACCCCGGAAGCATTCCAGGCTGCGATCTTTGACCTGCCCCCTGGAAGTTCGCTCTCTATCCTGCATTTCATGAGTCGCGAAGAACGCGACCACCATGAGCGTTGCCATCAGGATCGACTCGCAAAGCCACCATGCGCGACCGTCTCTGAATCACAGACCCAGACCTGCCGTGATGTAGGCGAAACCCGCAAGAAAATTGAACCCCCGAACGAACGGCACAGCCGCGCCCATGTCCGCGCTGCCAAACAGCGCCATGCCGACGGAAACAACGGTGAGCACGCCAAACAAGAAGGCGGCGACCGTAACTGCCAGGACGGGACGGGACGGGCGAGCACGCTGTCAGGCATTGGGCTTCTCACTTGTCATCAAGGATAGCTGGATCTCGAACAGACGCGCGCCTTCCTCCTCCAGTCCAAAATCCCGTGCGCCAAGGCTCCAGCGGATGGCAAGTGCCTGAACGAGCGAGGTCAGCAACACGGCGGCGTCTGTCGGAGACAGGCCGGGGCGCAGGCGTGCTTCGCGCTGCATCTGTGTCAGCGCCGCCACCAGATAGCCCTGAAACGCAGCTAACTTGGTGCGGAAGGCATCGCGCAGAGCGGGGTTGTCGATATTGAGCTCGCGCGAATGCAGCACCATCGGAAGCGAAGGCGTGGCCGAGATCTGGTGTAATTGCGCACGGATCAGCGCGCGCAGCCTTGCCTCGGGCGTGTCGGCCATCGCCAGCGCGTGATCCCATGCCGCGTTCAGGCGGCGAGACACATCCTCGGCGACAGCCAGCCACAGCGCCTGCTTCGTGGGAAAGTGACGAAAGATCCCCGGCTGTGACAGCCCGACCGCTTGGGCGATGTCATTGGTCGTCATCCGGTCAGGGCCCAACCGGTCGGACAGATACAGACAGGCAGCGATGATTTCGGCCTTGCGGTTCGGGGCGGATTTGCGTGCCAGTTCATTCACTCCAGGTTAGTGAGTGATTGCTAATTTACTCTGCCCGGTGTAAAAGTCAAACTGCTCACATTTCCGCGCCCTGGAAGGAGTTTCGTAATGCCTCGCCTAGACGCTCTCTGGGCCGTTCCACCCATTGTTCTTGGGGGGATCGTTGCGTTCTGGATGATATCAGGCGCAACCGGCCCCGTGCAGCAGGCAACGCCTCCCGCCGGTCTGGCCGTGCGCGTGGCCCCGGTCACAGAGCAGGTGATCACGCCTGCCGCCCATGGCTGGGGCAATGTGCGCGCGGCCGAACGCTGGACTGCCGTGGCCGAGGTGCGTGGCCAGGTGATCTGGCGCCATGCCGACCTCGAGCCCGGCAAGATGATTACGGCGGGCACCCGGCTGCTGGAGATTGACCCCGGCGACTACCTGCTGGCGATCACCCAGGCCGAAGCCGATCTGGCTGCCTTTGCCGCCGAGGCCAGCCAGATTGACGCCGAGGAAGCAAACACCGGCCGTATCCTTGCACTGGAAGAGGCGCGGCTGGCCCTGTCCGAATCCGATCTGACGCGGGTGCGCGAACTGGTGGCGCAGGGCACCGCGCCGCAGTCGCGTGCCGACGAGGCCGAGCGCGCAACGCTTCTGGCGCGCCGCACCGTGGTAGAGCTGCAAAACACGCTGGCCCTGATCCCGTCCCGTCTCGAACGGCTTGCCGCACAACAGGCCCGCACCGAGGCCACGCTGGCCCGTGCCCGGCGCGATCTGGCGCATACCGTCGTGTCGGCACCCTTTGATCTGCGCGTGACCTCGGTTCAGATCGAACGGTTTCAGGTCGTTGCCACCGGCCAGCCCCTTCTGGCCGGGGACAGTATTGCGCGCGCCGAGGTGGTGCTTCAGGTGCCCACCGACACCTTCAGCCGGCTGGTACAGGGGCTTGCGCCGAACGGCGACATGCTGGCGGCCATGCGTGATACCCCGTCAACCATGATTGCGGCAGAGCTGCGCCAGCTTTCCGATCCCGGGCAGGTCTGGCATGGCACGGTGACACGCATCGACGGCGGACTGGATCCGCGCGCCCGGACCGTTCCGGTGGTGGTCTCGGTGGATGATCCCTATGCCGGTGCCGCGCCGCCGCTGCGTCTGCCGCTGGTCCCCAACATGCAGGTCGCGATCACATTGACCGGTTTGCCAATGCCCGCGCAGGTGGTGATCCCCGAGGCGGCGCTGCACGGCACACTGGTCTATCTGGTCGATCCCGATGACAGGCTGGAACTGCGCCCGGTCACAACGCTGTTCCGACAGGACGGGCTGGCGGTAATCGACGTAGGGCTGGAACCGGGCGAATGGCTGATCCTTGACGACATCACCCCGGCACTGCCGGGTCTGCGCCTGACGCCAATCGAGGCGGCGCGATGATCCGCTGGTTCACCGGGCATCCGACAGCGGCAAACCTGCTGCTGGTGCTGTTCATCGCCGCAGGCGTCATTGCCGCGCCGATGCTCAACCGCGAGACCTTCCCTGATTTCCGCCCCACCGAGGCCGAAATCATCGTGCCCCATCGCGGCGCGGCGGCCGCCGATGTCGAAGATGCGATCTGTCGTCCCCTGTGGGACGCCTTGCAGGGCGTCGAGGGGCTACGCGACCTGGCCTGCACCGCGCAGGACAACCGCGCGCGCGCCGTGGCCACACTGCGCGCCGGTGGCGACGCCTTGCGCTTTGTCAACGAGTTGCGCACCGAAGTGGCCGCCATTGACCGCCTGCCCGAACGCGCCGACCCGCCCGTCGTGCGCGAATTGCACCGCACCGATCCGGTGGCCACCGTGGCCATTCACGGCACAGCACCGCTGCGCGAACTGGATCTCTATGCCAAGACTCTTGCCGACCGGCTGGCGGCATTGCCCGGTGTGGCGCGGGTGGGCCGGTCGGGCATCGGAGCGCGCACCATCCGCATCGAGGCATCGCGCGGCGTGATGGACAGCCACGGGATGACCCCCTCCGCGCTGGCTGCCGTGCTGGCCGCGCAAAGCCTTGATCTGCCCGCAGGCACCCTTGAAACCCCGTCCGCCGCTCTGACGCTGCGCTTTACCGAGGAGCGGCGCAGCATCGCCGAACTTGCCGCGATCCCGGTGCTCAGCCTGTCAGATGGCGCAACCCTCACGCTGGGCGAGATCGCGACACTGTCCGAAACCTTCTCCCCGCCCGAGGACCGCGCCTTCATCGATGGCGCGCCAGCGATCCTGCTCGAGGTGCAAAAGGCCCTCGATGCCGACGCGCTGCGCGCGCTCGATGCAATGACGGCGCTCGTTGCCGCAGAGACCGCACACCTGCCCGATAGCGTGACGGTCGAAGTGGTGCAGGACATGACTTCGATCGTGCGCGACCGTCTGTCGATGCTGGTCAGGAACGGGTTGATCGGATTCGTGCTGGTTGTCGCAGTGATGACCCTGTTCTTCCGCCCGACCTTCGCGATATGGGCCGCGATGGGTCTGCCGGTGGCCTTTCTGGGGGCCTCGGTCTGGATGGCGCTGACCGGGCTCAGCCTGAACATGATGACGCTGGTCGCGCTATTGATGGCGATCGGTATCGTGATGGACGATTCCATTGTCCTGTCCGAGTCCATTGCGGTTCACGCGAAGGATGAGGTCAGCGTCGAGACCGTCACGCGCGGGGTGATGGCGGTGATGCCAGGGGTGATGGCCTCGTTCCTGACAACGGCGGCGATCTTTCTGCCGCTCTCCTTTCTGGCCGGCGATCTGGGCAAGGTTCTGCAGGTATTGCCGGTGGTGCTGCTGGCGGCGCTGGCAGCCAGTCTGATCGAGGCGTTTCTGATCCTGCCGCATCACCTCAAGAGCGGGCTGGCACGGGCGGGCGCGGTGCCCGGCAGGTTCCGGGCGGCGTTCGATACCGGGTTCGACCGGCTGCGCGAGGGGGTGGTGGGGCGGTTCGCCGACCTTGCCATTGCCTGGCGTTGGCTGGTGGCGGGGATGGTAATGGCGGCGCTGATCGTCACGGTGGGGGCGATGGCGGGCGGCGTGGTCAAGCGTGAAGCCATGCCCGAAATCGATGGTGACGTCCTGGAGGCGCGCATCCTCATGCCCGCTGGCACCCCGTTGGCCCGGACCGAGCAAGCCGTGGCCCAGGTCGAGGTCGCGCTGGCTCGTGTCAGCGAGCGGCTGACGTCCGCGCAACCCGGGGCGCAACCGCTGGTGCGCCGGACAATCACCCGGCTGGGCCGCAATCTGTCGGCGGGCGAAAGCGGGCCGCATGTGGCAACCGTCGCCGCCGACCTGCTGGGCGCTGAAATCCGCACCACCACGCTGGACGCCCTGATCGCCGAATGGCGCGCCGAGATCGGGCCGCTGCCGGGCGCCACCTCGCTGATTCTGACCGAGCCCGGCATCGGCCCGCAAGGTATCGCGGTTGAACTGCGGCTGTTTCACGAGGATCTGGCGGTGCTCGATGACGCGGCGCGCGCCACACTGGCCGAGATGGAACGCTGGGTCGGCATTCGCAACGCGATGATCGATCTCCGACAGGGCCGCCAGGAACTGCGATTGCGGCTTGCCACGGGCGCGCATGCGCTTGGCCTGACCGCGGCGGATGTGGCGGGTCAATTGCGTGCGGGTTTTCTGGGCACGCAACTGACGGAGCTGCGCGAGGGCACCGTCTCCACCGAGGTCGAAGTGATCCTTGCGGACAGCGACCGCGCAGCGCTCGCCGATCTGCAGGATTTCTCCCTGTCGCTGCCCGATGGCGGCAGCGTGCCGCTGGCCAGCATCGCGTCGATCGAGCAGGCGCGCGGCTGGGCGGCGATCACCCATCGCAATGGCGCGCGTGTCGTCACGGTTCAGGCCGATGTTGATACCCGCCTTGGCAATGCCGATGCGATCACCAGCCGTATGGCAGCGGGCTTCCTGCCAGAACTCGCGGCCTCAATGCCGGGGCTGCGCTTCGAGATCGGCGGGCAGGCAGCCAATTCGGCCGAAACAGTGATCTCTATCCTGCGGGGCTTCCTGATCGGGCTGGTGGGTGTCTATATCGTGCTGTCCTTCCAGTTCCGCAGCTATCTTGAGCCGATCATCGTCATGGTTTCGATTCCGCTCGCCTTTGTCGGGGTTATCTGGGGGCATGTTCTGACGGGCTATGACATCTCCATGCCCTCGCTGGTAGGCGCGGCCTCACTGGCGGGGATCGTCGTGAACAACGCCATCCTGCTGGTGCTGGTTATCAAGGAGCGCGCGGCTGATGGCATGGCGGTTGCCCAAGCTGCAGGTCACGCGGTGCGCGCCCGGTTCCGGCCGATATTCGTCTCGGTCTCGACCACGATCATCGGCATGGCGCCACTTCTGGCCGAGGGCTCGACCCAGGCGCAAACCCTCAAACCGCTGGTCATCGCCGTGGTCTTCGGCCTGCTGGCCTCGACGGTACTGGTGCTGGTGGTGATCCCGTCGCTCTACGCGATCATAGACGACATACGACCAAGCAAGCGATCGCCGGCGCAACAGGCATCATGAGGCTCCAGCGTGTCAACACCAGTTAGAAGCATATCCTGCTTTTCTGATGTAGTTTTCGCATTCACCGCTTGGCGGCAGAGCCCCCGGTCAGACCTACGTCAACCACCGGTGCCCGAAGCGGCGGCGGCGTAACCGAGGCGGAAAACCTCTTGGAAAACGCCCGGAACCTGTTCAGTTCAACCGGACCACCTCATCGGCGTTCATTCGAGGAAATCCCGTCAACTCCCCGGGCGCGCGAGTTTCTCGATTCCCCGGTCGATGGAAACGGCAATGATGAGCAATAGCCCGGTCACGATCAGCCGCGCCTCATTGGCGACACCCATCAGGTTCAGCCCATTCGAGACGGTGGCGATAATGAGCGCGCCGAATAGCGCGCCAACCACCATGCCGCGTCCACCAAACAGGCTGACACCACCGATCACGGCTGCCGCGATGCTCTCCAGAAGAAGCGCACCTCCGCCCACGCCACCGCCCGACGAAACCGACACACCCAGCGAGCGGGACGCCGAAAGTATGCCACCAAAGGCCGCCATGCTGCCGGCGATTGCAAAGGCAATGATCTTGATCCTGTCCACCTTTATCCCGGCCCGCCGCGCGGCCTCGGCATTGTTGCCAATCGCATAGAGGTAGGTGCCGAAGCGTGTTTCGGACGTGATGTAGGACATGATCCCCAGCAGGGCGAGGAACAGGATGACCGGCATCGGCAGACCACGCTGATTTTCGAGAAACATCAACATGCCGATCAGGAACGCCGCAACGACCACCACCGGCAAAAGCACCCCCCCGTGAAACGACGCATCGAGTCCGGCCCGCTGTCGCGCGCGCCATGTCGAGCCCAGAACCAGGGCGAATATCGCGATCGCGCCCAGGATGAGCCCCCAGGCGAGCACACCGGTCACATGGGTCGCGGCAAGCTTGTCCACGCCGGAATTCATCAGGTTGTAGCGCCCGGTGCGCGGCAGCAGCAGCAACTGGATCCCGTTCAGCACCAGCCCGACACCAAGCGTCACCACGAAGGAGGGCACTCCGATCAGCGTTATCCAGCGCCCTGACAACGCGCCGACAAGCCCCCCGAGCGCGACTGCGGCGAGAATGGCCAGCGGGACCGGCAAGCCGAAGTCCATGACGATCTTGGCCATGAAGACCGAGGCGACGCCCGATATTGCGGCGACCGAGAGGTCGATTTCGCCCGTGAGAAGCACGAAGACCAGCCCGAGCGCGATGATCCCGGTCACGGTGGATTGCACCATGAGGTTGCTGAGGTTCCGGCTGGTCAGGAACACATCCGACTGGGTGGCAAAGAAGAAAAACAGCGCCACCAGGCCGATCGCCACGGGCACGAAGCTGAGTTCATTGCCGAGCCGCTCGGTCAGGGTGCGTTTCGGTGTCGCTGCGGACATGGGCGGGTGGAGTGAATCTGTCATTCCATGTCCTCGCATCAGCCAGCCATGTTTACGGCTTCATTGCCGCCTACCATCGCATTGACAACCTGTTCGCCCGTTACATCGCCGGAGTTAAAGCTGGCGGCGTTGCGACCCAGCCTGAGCACCTCGATCCGGTCGGTGTTGTCCAGAACGAAGTGATGAATGTCGTGACTGATTACCAGCACGGCCAACCCGTGAGAGGCAAGTTCGCGCACCAGGTCGCCGACCTGTTCGGCAGCCGAATGGCTCAGCGCCGCCGTGGGTTCATCCAGCAGCACCACCTTCGGTTCCCACAGGATCGAACGGGCGATAGCTATGTTCTGTCTCTGCCCCCCCGACATTGCGCCTACATTCCGGGTAAGCGAGATGGAATCCAGCCTGAGTCGCCGCAAGACCTCCTTGGCGCGCCTTTCCGATGCCGCGCGGGTGACGCGAAATCCGGTATACCATGGCCCGGTCAGTTCCCGGCCCAGAAAGAGGTTCTGCACCGCGTCGAGATTGTCGCACAGCGCAAGGTCCTGATAGACCGTCTGCACGCCCATATCGGCGACTTCGGCGGGGTTGGAGACATGCACCTCGCGGCCTTCGAACAGGTACTGGCCGCTATCGGGCCGATGCACGCCCGACATCACCTTGACCAGCGTCGATTTGCCGGCACCATTGTCTCCGACAAGGGCAACCACCTTGCCCGGTTCGAGATCGAGCGACACATTGCTCAGCGCCTTGATGCTGCCGAAGCTCTTGGACACTCCGCGCAGGGAGAGGATGGGCTCTGTCATTTCTGCCTTTTCCTTGTCACAAGGCCGCCGGCGACGAGTTGCCGCCAGCGACTGAGCGAGAAACCTCCGAGATCAGAGATTGCCCTGACAGAGTGGTGATTCTTCGGCGCCCTGGCAGACTTCCTGCCAAGTATAGATTCCGGCGTCGACCACGTCCGAGATATTGTCGATCACCACATTGTTGACCGGCAGGAAGGCCGCCGGGACCATCATGTGTTCGTTATCGACCTCGCCGTTGATCCACGCCTGCGGCAGGGCCTCGCCGCTCAGGATTGCCACAGCCATGTCGGCAGCGGCCTCGGCCATCACGCGAAGGTCCTTGAACACGGTGTTGTCCTGCCAGCCCTGCACAATGAATTGCAGCGCCTCGATGGTGGCGTCCTGACCGCCGGTCACGACGATTTCACCGGGAGAATAACCCTGGCTGATCAATGCCGCGACGGAACCGCCGGTGGTGCCATCGTTCATGCCTAGGAACATGTCCACGTTGCCGCTGGTGCGCGTCAGGCAATCCTCGGCGAAGGATTGCGCCTGAACCGGATCCCAGTTGGGGGTGAAATCTTCGCAGACGACCTCTACCCGGCCCGAGTCGATCAGCGGCTGAAGATACTCGTTCTGGCCCAGTTCGTACTGGGTGGTCCCGAATTCACCCTGGTTGCCCTTGACGCGGGCGATGCGGATGGTGCCTTCCGGCATGGCGTCGATGATCTCGGCGGCACGCTGCCCCTGTGCCAGCCCTACAGCATGGGCATCGAACAGCACATGCGCCTCGGCCCTGCCGCCGATGGCATCATGTTCATAGAGAAGCATCGGAACCCCGGCTTCTTCCGCGGCGCGCAAGGCCCCTGCGGCAAGGTTGGCATCGGACGACGCGAAGACGATCAGATTCGCGCCTTGTGCAAGGGCATCCTCGACGAGGCGCTGCTGGCGCACCGGGTCGCCCTCGCCGTTCTGCACGGTCACCCTGGCACCAGGCATCCGCTCTGCCATCGCGGCGACGAAGAGTGGCGAATCGCGGCGCTCGAAACGGATGGTGGTTGAGTTGGGCAGCATGAAGAAGACCTGCTCACCATCCGCCATGGCAGGCAAGGCGGCGAAGCCGGAAATCGCCAGCGCGGTAACGGCACTGGTATTGGTCAAGATTTTCGTCAGGCTAGTCATGGTTGTCCTCCCGTGGAGTTGTTGGCTTTGTCGGGCCTTGCGGGTCCCGGCCAGATCAGCCGGTTCCAGTTCGGTATTCGCCTGTGCAGTCTAGACCCACCTCGCGTCCCGGTCGTGTCGAGTTCTGTCCAGTCTGGAACCGCGACGCCCCTTTCAGACCGGCTTCGCGGGCAGCGGGGTCGACTCGTAGCAGCCGATGACCCCCTGATCGAAATCAAGAATGGCGCCGGTCATGATCCCTGACTCGTCGCTGGCCAGATGCGCGATCCAGCGCGCTATCTCGTTCATCTTAAGCATGCGGCCAGCAGGCAGTTGCTTTCCGACCTCGGCCTGCCAGCCATCCGGCATGTCGTGATAGGACTTCTGGATGATGTCCTCGGCGGGTGTGTCCATCCAGCCGATGGCGAGGGCATTCACCCTGATACCGTCCCGCATAAGCGAAAAGGCCGCGTTCTTGGTCGTGGCGACCAGCGCTGCCTTGGAGGCAGCGTAGACTGTCAGCATCGGCACACCGCCATGGGCCGTTATGGTCGCGACATTGACGATGGTGCCGGGTTTGCCCGCCGCGCGCCAGTGATTGGCCGCGTTCTGCATCAGGAAGAAGGGCGCACGGGCATTTATCGCGAAGGTTCGCTCCCAAAGCGCCGCGTCACCGTCAAGAATTCCGCCCCGGTCGGTAATCCCGGCAGAGTTGATGAGGATATCGTAGCTTCCGAATTCGTCGATCGCGCGGTTGTGAATCGACTGACAATCGGCCAGGTCGGCCAGGTCGGCGCGGTGATAGACCACGCGCTGGCCCGGGGTGGACAGCGCATCGGCCGCGGCCTGTCCAGCGGCCTCCTTTCGGCCCAGGATCAGCGCGCCCCTCAGCCCGCGTCGCAGCATCAGCCTTACCGTGGCCAGGCCAAGCCCCTGGGTGGAGCCCGTTACCACCGCCACCTTGCCGGCGAATTGCCGGTCGAGCGAGATGTCTGCGTCCGAGGCCGCATGGTAGGCGGCGTTACCATATGGGCTTTGATAGTCACTCACTGGAATTTCACCTCCACCGGCTGGTTGGTCTGGTAGGATTTGAGCGCCGCGTCGGCGAGGATCAGTGCGCGACGCCCGTCCTCGAATGTCACACTGGGTGGTTTCCCCCCGACAACCTGATCGATGAAATCACGGATCTCCGCCTCGTAGGCAGCGCGATAGCGTTCGATGAAGAAATAGAGCAGTTCGTCGCGCGTGTTGGTGCCGCCTGCGCTGTAGCGCGACACCTCGCTTGGGCGGTGATTGTTTGACCGCACCATGCCCCGGGATCCGAAGGCTTCCACGCGCTGGTCATAGCCGTAGTTTGTACGCCGGGAATTGTTGATGTGGCAAAGCGCGCCGGAAGCCGCCCGCATCACGATCATCGCGGTGTCCACGTCGCCCAATTCTGCGAAGATAGGATCAACCCGGTTGGCGGCCATTGTGAAGACCTCTACCGGTTCTTCACCCAGCACGAACCGTGCCATGTCCATGTCATGGATCGTGGTGTCACGAAACAGGCCTCCGCAGGCCTCCAAGATTGCCCGGGGGGGAGGAGGCCCCGGGTCTCTGCTTGTAATGACAAGCAGTTCCAACGCCCCGATTTCCCCCGCCGCGACAGCTTTCTGTACACCGGCATGGCTGGGATCGAAACGTCGGTTGAAACCGAGCTGGATGGGAACGTCGAAAGCTTTCAGCTTCTCCCGGCAAATCTCGACCTTTTCGATATCGACGTCTATGGGCTTCTCGCAGAGAATCGACTTGCCTGCCTCGGCAGAACGCAGGATCATCTCGACATGCGTGTTGGTCGGCGAGGCGATCAACACCGCGTCAACATCTTCGGCTTCGAGCAGCCTGTCCAGATCTGTGGTGAAGTTCGCATCGACTGCGGCAGCGGTGCGCGCCGCGCTGTCTTCGAAAACATCATAGCACCAGGTTACCCGCGCGTCGGGCTGCAGCGCAACAAGGCGCGCATGCATGTCGCCGATCCGACCTGTGCCGATTATTCCGAAGCGCAGCATATCGTGCCTCCTGTTGTCGCGTCATCGAAAGGTTTCCACATTCGCACACCTGCAACAATGCATGGTTTGTCCAGATTGGAATTTTGGCCAAGTGACTCACCCGATGGGGCCCTGTATCCTTGCGGTGTGGCATCCTGTCTGGCAGTGGAGGTCCGCGAAAGTGACAAGAATGGAATTCACCGAGGGACAGAGCCTGCGGGCGGGCGGGTTCTTCAGTGACATGTCGGGGCATGAACTGGATCGCTTTCTCGATTTCGTGAGCCAGTTTCTCAGCGAAACGCAGGATTGCCTCGGCCTCGACATGCCCGCCCGCGAGATTCCGATCATGGTGCAGCTTTTGCGGTCGCATCTGCGTGGGCGAATGGAGACGCCCTCGTCGCTCATCGACAACTCGGGCCTTGCGCGCGGCACTGCGCATCGGCTCATCGAGGATATGGTCCGCCGCGGCCTTATCGCCAAGCGCCCGCGCACGACAAGTGGCAAGACCTTTTCACTTCATCCGTCACCCGAACTCATCGAAGCGTGGTTGAACTATATTCGCCGGATGAAATCATTGCTTGGTGCCGTATTCGGGCTTGACGCAGACACAAATTACTTTTTCGGCGCATCTTACCTTGCGAGTGCCTCTGTCGCACCGCTGCCGGTCATGTCAGAGAAACTGAAACTGCCCGGTGGCTTGCGGGTGCTCTTGCATGCCGATGCCACCTTCATGGCAATGCAGAAGCTCAAGCGTCAGTTTGAGTTGCATTTTGGAGTCGAACTGTCGGTGCGTGCCCTGTCCATTGACCGGCTTCATGAGGAAATCCTGGAGAATTCGACCCGCCCGGTATCGCGTTACGACATAGTCACTTGCGACTTGTGCTGGATGGAAGAACTCATAAGCGCGCGCGCCATTCGCCCGATAGAGAACCTTGGTCCCGGCAGTTCACTTGAATACAAGGATTTCCACCCCGAGGCGCTGTCAAGCGCGCGACGCGGAGACACGCTCTACGGTCTGCCGGTGCAGACCACTCCAGAACTGTTCATCTACCGTAGCGATCTCTTCGCCGAAGCCGGGCTGGCCCCACCGAAGACACTGGTCGAGATGCTGGAATGCGCCCAGAGCCTGCACCGCCCTGACATCAATCAAAGCGGGATCTGCTGGAATGGTGCGCGCGGCACACCCGTGGGCACGACTTTCATGATGCTGATGGCCGATTTTGGGCAGCCGGTTCTCAACCTGCCGCGCGTGGGCGACGGGTTTCGCGATCAGGAACTGGAGCCAGAGGCGCTCTTCCCGATGATCGAGTCGCCCAAAGGGCTGGAGGCAGCGGAATTCCTTGTGGACCTTCTGGCCTATTCGCCGCCCAGCGTGCTGCAGATGTCATGGTATGAGCGCGCGAAATGCTACGCGGAAGGCCGGGCCGCCATGGGCTATTGCTACACCCAGATCCTGCCAATCATAGAAAACGACCCGGCCTCGCCAGCCTGTGGGCGGACCGGCTATCTGCCGCATCCTTCGGCCCCGGGCCAGCGCCGTATCGCGCCGCTCGGCGGCTGGAATATCTGCGTGCCCGCCAATCTGAAGGAGACGCGCTTCGACGCCGTGAAACAGGCTGCACACACATTGACGTCGGCCGCTGCGACCAAGCTGTATATCGAGAACGGAAGCCTGGTGAGTTCGCGCTTCAGCGTTTGCAACGATCCGGTGGTCGCGCATAACCGGCCGGTGATAGCTACGGTGGACAAGCTGGCGCGCTCGGGACAGTTGCAGACATGGCCGCGTCCCGCGGTGCCGCAACTCAACACTCTGGTTCGTATCCTCGGTGAGGAAATCCATACCATGCTGCTGCGCAACAAGAAGCCTGCCGCGGCCCTGCGTGACGCCCAGGCCCGCTGCGAAAGGGCGATTGCAGCGGAGTGAGGTCTTACAGTTTCACCCATGCCCCTGAACGGGCGCTTCGCTGCATCGCCTCTATGCTGCGCTGCACTTCATAGGCTTCGCGGAAATCGGGGCCGGGGTTTTCTGTACCCGCGTGGGCCGCGATAAGCTCCGCCACCTCGATCACCTTCAGATCGTTGAAACCAAGGTGATGCCCGGGAGCCGGGCAGAAGGCGCCATAGGGTGGATGGTCGGGCCCAGCCTCGATCCTTGTGTAGCCGTTGCGCCCCCGCGTACCGGACCATAGGTGAAGCTCGTTCATCCTTTCCTGACTGAAGGCCAGCGCGCCTCTGGTGCCGGTGATTTCCCATGACAGATCCAGCGTCCGGGCAGTCGCCGCCCAGTTGGCCTCGATACTGCCCGCCGCGCCGTTTTCGAACCGCAACAGCGCATGGGTCATGTCATCGACCTGGACCGGCGCGCGCCTGGTGTGGCCTGGCGCAACCGGGCGCGTTGGGAAGATCGTCTGGCAATCGGCGATTACCTCGGTAATCGGGCCTGCGAGATAACGCGCCATCGAGGTGATGTGGCTGCCGATATCGGTCAGCGCCCCGCCACCGGCCGGATCGGTCCTGAAGGAATGCGGCGCATCGGGGCTCGCCATGTAATTCTCTGCATGGCGCCCGCGAAAGCCCGTGATATCGCCGATCTCGCCCGAGGTGATGATTTCCCGCGCCAGCCGGATCATGGGGTTGCGAAGGAAGTTGAAGCCAACCATCGTGATCACTCCCGCGGCCTCGGCAGCCTCTGTCATCTCCAGCGCCGAGGCGGCGGTCGTCGACAGCGGTTTTTCGCAATAGACGGTCTTGCCCGCCGCGATGGCGGCCATCGAGATCGGTGCATGCAGCAGATTGGGTGCGGTGATCGCGACGATGCCGACTTCGGGATCATCAATCAACGCCTGCCAGTCCGCAGTGAACCGTGCGAAGCCAAGCGCATCCGCGCCGCGTCGCGCCAGATCATCGGTCGCGTCGGCCAGAATGGTCAGTTTCGGCTCCAGTGGAAGATCGAAAAGCCCAGCAACGGCGCGAAAGGCATTGGCATGGCAGCGCCCCATGAAGCCCGATCCGATCAACCCGATACCGATTTCTTTCTTGCGCAATGTCACCCCCCAAGCCTGGAATACTGCTTTCCGCCATACTGGAATCCTGCGGACAAAGCTTCGATCAGTAATTTGTCCAACTCTGACACTTTGGCAGTTTAACACAAGCTGCGCCTGCTGCAGTCTGCCCACAACACGAGAGGAAATCCGGGCGTGCGGGAATATGACCATATCGTTGTGGGCGCTGGCTCTGCAGGCTGTGCCATAGCCGGACGGCTGGCCGAAGCGGGTCACAGCGTGCTTTTGCTGGAAGCCGGAGGGCGCGACCGCAACCCCTTCATCCACATCCCGCTGGGCTATTCGCTTCTTTACGCCAATCCGAAAGTAAACTGGTGCTACACAAGTGCGCCCGAGCCGCATCTGCACGGCCGCCGCCTGTTTCAGCCGCGTGGCAAGGTGCTTGGCGGCACGGGTGCGATCAACGGCATGATCTACATGCGCGGCCAGCCACAGGATTTCGATGGCTGGGCGGCGACCGGCTGTAACGGCTGGGGCTGGGACGAGGTGCTGCCCTATTTCAAGTCCTGCGAGGATCAGGAACGGGGACCGGACGAATTCCATGGCACTGGCGGGCCAGTGGCTGTGTCGGATATTCGCACCAGTCACCCCCTTGGCGAGGCCTTCCACGCGGCCTCCGAAGCGCTCGGCGTGCCGCGCAATTCTGATTTCAACGGCGCCCGACAGGAAGGGACCGGCTACGTCCAGACCACGACGAAGAACGGCAGGCGGTGGAGCACTGCTTCGGGCTATCTGCGTGGCGCCGCGAAACGCAACATCGACCTGCGCCTGAATGCGCTGGTTCTGCGGGTGGAACTGGACGGCAAGCGCGCCACCGGCGTGACCTGGCGCGACAGAGGCGGGCAAAGGACCGCCAGTGCGCGCGGCGAGATCATCCTGTCAGGCGGCACCTTCAACTCGCCCCAATTGCTGCAGATCTCGGGTATCGGGCCAGGGGCGCTGCTGCAGGCGCAGGGGATCGAGACGCGCCACGACCTGCCCGGTGTCGGGGAAAACCTCCAGGATCATTTCGGGATCGGGGCGGAATACCGTTCGATTGTCAAATCCACGGTGAATGACCTTTACAACAACAAGTTCAAGGGCGGGTTGCAACTGTTGCGCTGGCTGTTGTTCCGCACTGGTCCCTTTGCCGACAACGGGAATTACTCCAATACCTTTATTCATTCCGGCCCTGCGGTGGACCGCGCTGACATGATGGTCACCTTCATGGCATGGTGCACGGATGAGAAGCTCATCCCGCGCCCTTTCCCCGGCTTCACCATCCTCGCCGAACATATGCGCCCGAATTCGCGGGGCCATGTGCGTCTGACAGGCCCGGACCCTTCGCAACCGCCCGAAATCCAGTTCAATTTCTTTGCCGACGAGGCCGACCAGCGTGCCGCACTGGCGGGTCTCAAGTTTGCGCGCCAGATTGCGGCAACCGCACCGATGGCCGACTGCGTTGACTATGAACTCTCCCCCGGCAAGGACGTGCAGTCGGACGAGGACCTGCTGACCTATTGCAGGCAGAACGGCCTGTCCTTGCTGCATCCCGTTGGCACCTGCAAGATGGGTATCGACGAGAATGCCGTGGTCGATCCGCGCCTGAAGGTCCACGGGATAGACGGACTCCGCGTCGCTGATGCCTCGATCATGCCGCGTATCGTGACCGGTAACACCAACGCAGCCTCTATCATGATCGGCGAAAAGGCTGCCGCGATCATCCTCGAAGATCTGAAGGGTACACCATGACCCACACTCTCGGCATAGCCCTCATGGGGACCGGACGGATGGCCCATGTCTATGGCCCGAAAATAGGTGCTCATCCAGGATTGCGACTGGAGATGATCTACAATCCGCGAATGACCTCGGCCGAAAGGGCCACGGCGCAATATGGCGGGCGTCCCATGGACGACCTCTGCGCGGTGCTGGCCGATCCGGAAGTGGATGCGGTAGTGATCGCCACACCGACTGATACGCATGTTGACTATATCGAGCGTGCTGCAGCGGCTGGCAAGGCGATCTATTGTGAAAAGCCGCTTGACCGGACTCTGGCCCGGGTCGATCGCGCCATGGCCGCGCTCGACGCCCACCCGGTGCCCTTTATGCTTGGCTTCAACCGGCGCTTCGATCCGGATAACGCGATGCTGCGGGCTGCTGTTCAGGCCGGGGAGATAGGCGCCCTCAACATGCTGATGAGCTGGAGCCGGGAGCCCGCACCGCCTCCGATAGACTATGTCCGTACCTCGGGTGGCTATTTTGTTGATGCAACGATCCACGATATCGATCTTGTGTGCTGGATCGCAGGCGAGCGGCCAGTAGAGGTTTTCGCTGCGGGAAACTGCAAGTTCGATCCGGAGATCGGGGCTGAGGGCGATTTCGACTTGACCATGACAACGCTCAAGATGCCTTCAGGCGCGCTGGTGCATATCAACAATTCCCGAAGCTGCTGCTACGGTTTCGATCAGCGGCTGGAGGTGCTTGGTGACAGAGGCATGCTGCAGACTCGCAACCACCGCGACGATAACCTCGTTCGCTGGAACGGTGACGCAACCGAGGCGCGAAAGCCGCTCAAGCACTTCTTCCTCGAACGCTACGACCGGTCCTTCTACAACGCGCTTGATGAATTCTACATGGCGGTCACGCAGGGCAGGGCCCCGTCAAGCACCTCTGCGGACGGGCGCGCTGCCCTTGCCATCGCGCTTGCTTGCGCGCGCTCTGCGCGCGAGTCCATCGCGGTCCGTCCATCCTACCAGGCCTGAGCGACAGGGACGAAACCGACCCTAAGCAATGCAACCGGATTGCGCCTGAACGCCAGCGACTCCGATGCCCTCGCAGGCGCGCGGTTTCATGGGCACTGTGCCGGAACGAAGTCCCTGCCGGCTTCATCCGAGACGGGGTTGATGCCGCCCTGCCGAGGCTGCATCGCAATGTTCCGGGCTCGCGGTGCCAAATCACAATCTGAAGGAAAGGGCATCAATGCCCATGCCCGCAAGATCGTCGGCTGGCGAGGCAACATGACCGCTCATGCCGGGTTCGTTCTGGATGCTCTCGGGCAAGCGGTCCATGTACGGCGCCCGGTCAAGGCATGGGGCTGGCTCACCATGGCAACCACGGCAGCCAGTATCTGCCGATGATGTGGACGGAACGGCTGGCAGCATCGGCAACAGCCATGACAACCCATTGGCCGTGACAATCAAAGGTCTCCTCAAGGCGGAAGTCATCCACTGTCGCAGACCTTGGCGCAGCTTCGAGGCCGTGGAATATGCACCCCTCGAACAGGTGGACTGGTTCAGCAACCGCTGCCTGCTCCAGCCCATCGGGATCATCCCGCCCGCTGAAGCCGAGGCCAACTTCCATACAGGTCCGGAAACTGACCCCAGGGCAGCGAAATCAAGACAAACCAGCCTGCAGCAAACCCGGCACAGTTCATTCCAGTGTTGCGATCCGGTGGAGACTCAAATCAGCCACGGAGCATCATGGAGCCACATGACCACCACAAGTCAATAACTTACCTGAGTAATTCTGGTGGAGCCAAGCGGGATCGAACCGCTGACCTCTTGAATGCCATTCAAG
Organism: Paracoccaceae bacterium; assembly: GCA_007128135.1. Classification (GTDB taxonomy): domain Bacteria; phylum Pseudomonadota; class Alphaproteobacteria; order Rhodobacterales; family Rhodobacteraceae; genus Roseinatronobacter. The sequence goes on from SKYA01000068.1 coordinate 61,900, forward strand.
CGCTCTCCCAACTGAGCTATGGCCCCTCCATTGCCCCGCGTCATACGCAAGCCGACGCGGCGACGCAACAGAAAAAACCGCGCGGGCGCGCGGGTTTTTCCCGGTCAGTCGTCGTCATCGGCGGACACATCCGCCAGATCGTCGAGAGCCACGGTGTCGTCGTCGTCATCCTCGAGCAGCTCGTCATCGACATCGACCGCATCATCGTCATCAACCAGCAGGTCGTCGTCATCCGCCTTGGACGCAGCCGCGGCCTTGGCCTTTGCCTTGAGCGCAGCCGTCGCCTCTTCGGTGCGGCGGTCCTGCGTGTCGATGATGACCACCTTGCCGGTATAGGGGCTGACGATCGGCTCCTTGTTCAGATCGTAGAAACGTTTGCCGGTCTCCGGGCAGACGCGCTTCACGCCCCATTCTGGATTGGACATCAGGATTTCCTCTGCGTGCATGTCTTCCTTCAAGCCCCGTGCCGTGCCATAACTCGGACAGGCTGTAAAGGCCCCTGCGCGGGGCAGGGCGCAAGGCAGGCGGTTTCCTGTATGGAACTGGGCACACGAAAGCTCGAGGCGATAGACGTGCAGGGCGGGGTCGCTCATCTGCCGGGCCCGCCTGTGCTGGAAGTGGCCCTGCGCCGTTCCGGACGCGCCCGCAGGCTGAGTCTGCGCGTCTCGGGGCTGGACGGGCGCGCGACCCTTACCATGCCGCTGCGCTTTCCCCAGGCAGAGGCGCTGGGTTTTTTGCGCGACAAGGAAGCATGGCTGCGTCAGGCACTGGACCGGGTGCCCGTGCGGCAACTCATGGCGCCGGGCCGCGAGGTGCTCTACCAGGGCCGGCGCATACAGGTGCGCGAAGGGCCCGGGCGTCAGATCCGGGTCGTGGAGGATGCACTTGTCGTTCCGCGCGATGCGACTGGCACCCGCACGGGTGCGCGGGTCGAGGCGTTCCTCAAGACCAGCGCCCGCGCGGCGCTGTTGCCGGCGGTCGAAGAATATGCCGGGCGGCTGGGACGGACAGCGCAGGCAGTCAGCCTGCGTGACACACGCTCGCGCTGGGGGTCATGCACGGCGGACGGGCGGCTGATGTTCTCGTGGCGGCTGATCATGGCGCCACCCGAGGTGTTGCGCTATGTTGCCGCGCATGAAGTCGCGCATCTCGCGCATATGGACCATTCGCGCGCCTTCTGGGCCTGCGTGGGCCGTCTGATGCCGGATTATGGCGCCCATCGCGACTGGCTGCGCGAACACGGCGCGCAACTGCACAGCTATTGTTTCAGGGCCCGCAGCGCCGCAGAGAGCGGATAGCGTTCCAGAACATCATGAACCGCACCATCGGGGCGCAGATGCGAGCGAAAGAGCGCGATCTCGGTCACCTCGAAGGGGTCGCTGCGAAACTGCGCCGATTGCGCGACGGCCGCTTCCAGTTCGCGCTGATCGAAACTGCCGGGGCGCAGGTAGGACAGCGTCACATGCGGATGATAGCGGCGTCTGTCCGGGCTGAACCCGACCGCGCGGGCGATGTTGGCAAGCTTGCCCTGCAGGACCAGCAGCGCAGGCTCGGGCCGCACCAGCGCATGCAGGTTATGCGCCTTGTCCCGGCCAAAGAGCCCCAACCCCTCGAGCACCAGTCCGAAGGGAATGACTTCCAGCCGCGACAAGGCCTGATCGAGCGCCTCGAGCTGCGCGTTGCCGGCCTCACCCAGAAACACCAGCGTGATGTGGAAATTCTCGGGCGGCAGCTTGCGGCGCACGGGCATCAGGAACTGTTGCAGCACAAGCTGGCTACGGACATGCTGCGGCAGTTCCAGCCCGAGAAAGGCACGGATCATTGGCTCAGTCGGGGGAAAAAAGGGCCGCGACCTCATACATTACCGGCTCGAACCGCGCGCACATCTGGGCAATGGCACGGTTGCGCTCGCGCATCTCGGGGGTGCGCAGCATGGCCTGGAAATCGGACCGGTCGCGCCAGCGCGAATAGGTGGCAATCCGGGTCTGGGCATCGTTGACATGGATCGCGCCGCCCAGAAAGCCGGGCTGGCGGCGGATGACCTCGCCATAGGCGGCTTGCAATGCTTCGAGCACATCCGCACAGGTTCCCGGAGTCATCTCGAAAGTGGTGATGACGGTCTGGCCGTCACTGTCGGTGGTGATCTGCATGGGTTCCCCCTCCTTGCTGCTGACATGGTGACGCAAAGCGGGCCGCCTGCCAAGGGCCGAGGACGATCACCGCTGTGCGAGCAGAGCCATCCGGCGGGCCTTCTCGCCATTGTCCTGCGGGTCCGAGATCGCCTTGGCCAGGGCCTCGATCGAGGCAATGGAATGGGCCGCACGAAAGGCGTCGACATGGGGCAGCATGGCGCGCACGCCGCGCGCACGGGGCGCGAAATCGTCCCAGCGCAAGAGCGGGTTGAGCCAGATCAGCCGACGCGAGGACAGATGCAGCCGCTCCATCTCGCGGGCCAGAAGCGCGGGGTCGTCCCGGTCGAGCCCGTCCGAGATGAGCAGCACCACCGCCCCCTGCCCCAGCACCCGACGCGACCAGTCCACATTGAAGGCGCGCAGGCAGGACCCGATCCGCGTTCCGCCCTGCCAGTCCTGCGCCTCCGCGCCTGCGGCATTCAGCGCGGCATCGGCGTCGCGGGTGCGCAGATGACGGGTGATGTTTGTCAGCCGTGTGCCGAAGGTGAAGGCATGCACCTTTGCCCAGCCCTGCCCCTGTCTGTTGGCAACCGCGTGGACGAAATGCAGCACCATGCGCGAATATTGCGACATCGAACCCGAAATGTCGCACAGGACCACCAGCGCAGGCCAACGCATGCGCGGGCGCCGCCGGTGGATGCGGGTTATCTCGCCCCCTTGCCGGATCGCGGAACGCATTGTGCGCCGCCAGTCGGGCCGCCGACCCTGCGGGTCAGCGGTCAGGCGGCGCGTGGCGATGGGGTTCACCGGCAGCGACAGCCGCGCAAGCAACCGGCGGGCGGCCGCCGCCTCGTCCGCGGACATCTGTTCGAAATCGAGCCTGCGCAGACGTTCCTCGCCCGAGGCGGTTTGCGAGGCGTCGATCTGGATTTCGGTATTCTCGTCCTCGCCGTCGCTTTCGGGCATCTCGGGGACCATTGCCCCGTCGAGCAGCGCCTCGGCCGCGCGTTTTGCCGCCGCTTCGGCCGCCTTCTCCTCGGCGACATTGCGGATCGCGGGCAGCATCAGCGACATCATGTGTTCGAGATAGCGCGGGTCACGCCAGTAGAGGCGGAAGACCTGGGCGAAGACCTGCCGCTCTTCGGGCCGGTTGACGAAAACCGCATGCAGCGCCCAATAGAAATCGACCTTGCGCTCGAAGCCGGCGGCAGCCACGGCCTCGATCGCGGCCCGCACCCGCCCCGGCCCGATGGGAAGGCCCGCGCGTCGCAGGGCGCGGGCGAAATGGGTGATGTTGTCCACCAGCTTGCCGTCCTCGGGGATCGGCAGGTCTGCGTCGCGCGCCATGATCAGGCCGGGTTGAGGGGCTTTGCCCCTCTTGGCTGCGCCAATTCACCCCAGAGTATTTTTGGCAAGATGAAGCTCATGCGGGTTCCAGCGACTGGCGCGCCTCGTCGAGGATCTTCCTGGCTTCCATGCCCTGCAGGCGGGCGATGTCGTCCTGGTATTTCAGGATCGCGCCCAGCGTGTCGGAGATGATTTCGGGCGACAGTTCCAGCACATCGAGCGCGAGCAGGCATTTCGCCCAGTCGATGGTCTCGGCCACACCGGGTTTCTTGAAGAGGTCCTCCATACGCAGGCGCTGGACGAAGGCCACGATCTCGCGAGAGAGGGTGGCGCTGGCCTGAGGCGCGCGGGCGCCGAGGATCTCGAGTTCACGCTCATAGGACGGATAGCCCACCCAGTGATAGAGGCAGCGCCGCTTGAGCGCGTCATGCACCTCGCGCGTGCGGTTCGAGGTCAGGATGACGATCGGCGGCGCGGCGGCGCGGATGGTGCCGAGTTCGGGAATGGTCACCTGATAGTCGGACAATGCTTCGAGCAGGAATGCCTCGAACGGCTCGTCGGTGCGGTCGATCTCGTCGATCAGCAGCACGGGGGGACCCCCTTCCTGCGATCGCATGACCTGGAGCAGCGGGCGCTCGATCAGGTAGTCGGGGCCGAAGAGCGTGGCCTTCATGTCCTGTGTCTCACCGCGTGCCTCCATGGCGCGAATCGCCAGCATCTGGGCGGCGAAATTCCATTCATAGACGGCCGCAGCGGAATCCAGCCCCTCGTAGCATTGCAGCCGGATCAGCCTGCGCCCAAGCCCGGTGGCAATGGCTTTCGCAATCTCGGTCTTGCCGGTTCCGGGTTCACCTTCGAGAAAGATCGGGCGGCCAAGGCGCAGCGAGAGGAACACCACTGTCGCCAGCGCCCGGTCGGCGATGTAGGATTGCTCTGCCAGCAGCGCCTGGACAGTGCCGATGCTCTGGAAGCTGTCTGTCATCTGTGTGGACTCCGCCCTTTGGGACCCAAGCTGGCGCGCAAGACCGGCCCGGTCAAGCCCGCGCTGGCGCCCATTCTGACCATTCTGTGACCGAACGCCACATCCCGGCTTGCGCAAGACCCTTTGCCATGCGCGGCTTCTGCGTTAGAACTGGCGTCATGATCGTAGAGCTTGGACATTTCGCCCTCATCCTTGCCTTTGCCGTGGCACTGGCGCAATCCGTAATTCCGCTTGTCGGTGCCCACAAGGGCTGGCGTGACTGGATGGTGGTTGCCAACCCGATGGCGACGACGCAGTTCCTGCTGACCGCCTTTTCCTACGCCGCGCTGACCTATGCTTTCCTGGTGTCGGATTTCTCGGTCAAGCTGGTGGTGGACAATTCGCACACGCTCAAGCCGCTGATCTACAAGATCTCGGGCGTCTGGGGGAACCACGAAGGCTCGATGCTGCTGTGGGTGCTGATCCTGACGCTGTTCGGGGCATCCGCGGCCTGGTTCGGTGGCAACCTGCCCGCTTCGCTGCAGGCGCGCGTGCTGGCCGTGCAATCGGCGATCACCGCGGCCTTCATGGCCTTCACGATCTTCACCTCCAACCCGTTCACGCGGCTGGCAGTGCCGCCCTTTGACGGAACCGACCTGAACCCGCTGTTGCAGGACCCGGGCCTCGCCTTTCATCCGCCCTTCCTCTATCTGGGCTATGTCGGTCTCTCGATGGCCTTCAGCTTCGCGGTCGCGGCGCTTATCGAGGGGCGGGTCGATGCCGCCTGGGGCCGCTGGGTGCGGCCCTGGACGCTGGCCGCCTGGGTCTTCCTGACCATCGGCATCGCGACCGGGTCCTGGTGGGCCTATTACGAGCTCGGCTGGGGCGGTTTCTGGTTCTGGGACCCGGTGGAAAATGCGTCGCTCATGCCCTGGCTCTTTGCGGCAGCGCTGCTGCACTCCGCCATCGTGGTGGAGAAACGCGAGACGCTGAAGAGCTGGACGATCCTGCTGGCAATCCTGGGATTCGGCTTTTCGCTGATGGGCACGTTCATCGTGCGCTCGGGGCTGCTGACCTCAGTTCATGCCTTTGCCATGGACCCCGAACGCGGGGTGTTCATCCTGATGATTCTCGCTGCCTTCATGGGTGGGGCGCTGACGCTGTTTGCCTTCCGCGCCCCGGTGCTGGAAGCAAAGGGCGTGTTCGCAACGGTCAGCCGCGAATCGGCGCTGGTCATCAACAATGTGTTGCTGGCGGTATCGTCCTTCGTGATCTTCATCGGCACCATGTGGCCGCTGGTGGCCGAGATGCTGTTCGACCGCGTGCTGTCTGTCGGCCCGCCCTTCTTCAACGTGGCCTTCACGCCCTTCATGGTCGCGCTGGCGATGGTGCTGCCCATCGGCGCAATGCTGCCGTGGAAGCGCGGCAACCTGAGCCGCACCATGCGCCCGCTCTGGGGCCTTGCGGCCTTTTCGGTGGCAATGGGGGCGCTGACCTGGGCGCTGCAGACGGGCAATTCGCCGCTGGTGCCGGTGGGCCTGGCGCTGGGGCTCTGGGTGGTGCTCGGCTCCATGGCCGATATCTGGGCGCGCACCGGGCGTGGCGAACTCCGCGCGCGCCTGCGCAGGCTCTCGCGGCTGCCACGCGCCGACTGGGGGAAGTTCACCTCGCATACAGGGCTTGGGGTGACCGTATTCGCTGTCGCCGCCCTTGTCGGCTGGGAGAGCGAGGATATCCGCGTGCTCCAGATCGGCGAGAGTTTCGAGAAGGGCGGCTACACTCTGACGCTCACCTCGGTGGATCGTGTGCAGGGGCCGAATTATGTCTCGACCATGGGCTCGATCGAGGCACGGCGTAACGGTCGGCTGATCAGCACTCTGACTCCGGAAAAGCGGTTCTACCCCATTGCAGGCATGCCCACGACCGAGGCCGCCATCGACTACCGCATCCACCGCGACCTCTACATTACGCTGGGCGACCCGCAGGATAATGGCGGCTGGGCGGTGCGCACCTATATCAAGCCATTTGCCAACTGGCTGTGGTTCGGCTGCTTCCTTATGGCGCTTGGGGGGATCTTCAGCCTCAGCGACCGGCGCTACCGCATCGCCGCGGGGGCCAGCCGTGAGGTGCGCGGAACGGTGCCCGCCGAATGATACGCCTGGGCGCTCTGGTCGCAGTGCTGGCCCTTGGCATCGCGCTGCCCGCGCTGGCAGTCCAGCCAGATGAAATCCTCGATGATCCGGTGCTCGAGAGCCGCGCGCGAGACATCTCGGCCGGGCTGCGCTGCCTTGTCTGCCGCAACGAATCCATCGACGAATCCAATGCCGATCTTGCCCGCGACATGCGCCTGCTGGTGCGCGAAAGACTGGTCGAGGGCGACAGCGATGCCGAGGTCATGGCCTTCATCGTCGAACGCTATGGCGAATTCGTGCTGCTGCGCCCGACGACGGAGGGCGCGAACCTGATCCTCTGGGTAGCGGCGCCGGTGCTCTTTGTCGTCACGATGCTGGGCGCGCTGGTCTATCTGCGCAGGCGCGAACAGTCGCCCGAACCCGGAGGCGACGGACTGAATGCCGAGGAAAGGGCGCGGCTGAAGGAACTTCTCAAGGACTGACGCCATGTCGGGGCTTCCCCTCGCGCGTGTCACGGGTAATGTGGCGCGAAACACGAGGAGGCGCTCATGGACTACGACACGTTGCTCGTCACCGAAGCCGATGGCATCGGCACCATCACGCTCAACCGCCCCGAGGTGATGAACGCGCTCAACAAGCAGATGCGCGCCGAGATCACCCATGCCGCCAGTGACTTGGGCGCGCGCGTGCGCGTACTGGTGCTGACAGGCGCGGGGCGGGCCTTCTGCTCGGGGCAGGATCTGGGGGATGGCGGCAATGCCGCGCAGATCGACCTGGAGCGCACCCTGCGCGAGGAATACGAGCCAATGTTGCGGGCGATCTATGACGCGCAGGTACCGGTGATCGCTGCTGTGAATGGCTCGGCTGCGGGTGCGGGAGCCAACCTGGCCCTGGCCGCCGATGTCGTTATCGCGACACAATCCGCGAGCTTCATTCAGGCATTTACCCGCATCGGCCTGATCCCAGATGCGGGCGGGACGTGGTTCCTGCCCCGCCAGATCGGGTTTTCCCGCGCGATGGGTACAATGCTCTTTGCCGACAAAATCAGCGCCACGCAGGCCGCCGAATGGGGCATGATCTGGGAAGCCGTTCCGGACGAGGGGTTCGCCAGCCATTGGCTGAACCGCGCGCGCGCGCTCGCCAACGGCCCGACCATCGCCTATCGCAACATCCGCAAAGGCCTGCGCGCCAGCCTGTCGAACACGCTCGATGCGCAACTGGCGCTTGAAGCGCGGCTTCAGGCCGAGGCCGGCAAGACCCGCGATTTCCAGGAGGGCGTTCTGGCCTTTCTCGAAAAGCGGCCCGCAAGCTTCGAGGGGCGTTGAACCGCCTCTTTCATCTTGCCGGAAATACTCCGGGGTCCGGGGCGGAGCCCCGGATCTTTCAGCGCGGACTCAGTCCAGCGGCACAGGCCCGCGCCACTCGCCTTGCTGCTTGAGCGCTTCCATGACCTCGCGCGGCATATAGGTCTCGTCATGCTTGGCAAGGATCTCATGCGCCACGAACACACCATCGACAAAGCGCCCGGTACCGACCGTACCCTCGTTTTCGGTGAAGAGATCGGGAAGGATGCCGCGATACTGCACCTCGACCGAGGCCATGCCATCGGTCACGCGGAAACGGACCGTATCGGACTGACCGCGCACGATCGAACCGGCCTCGACCAGCCCACCGATGCGGAAGACCTCGTTCGGTGGCGGCGGCGAGGCCAGCACCTCTGACGGCGAACGGAAGAAATTGATCCCGTCGCGCATGGCATAGCCGATCAGCGCCGTGGACAACGCAAGCGCAACGGCAGCCACCATGATGATCTGGATACGGCGCGTTTTCTTCAGACTCTTCATCTCACCCTCGTCTCACGGAAAGAGCGGCGCACCCATCAGTCCCGTCGTCTCTTCCAGCCCCAGCATCAGGTTCGCATTCTGCACCGCCTGACCGCTCGAGCCCTTGCACAGATTGTCGAGCACCGCCACCGCCATCGCACGGCCCGGCACCCGGTCCCCCACCACACCCATATGCACGAAATTGGAGCCGCGCACGTCATGCGTCGAGGGGATTGTGCCAAAAGGTAGCACGCAGATAAATGACTCAGCGCAATAACGGTCCTGCAAAACCGCGTGAATTTCCCTGGCGTCACCATCGAGCCAGGCCGTCGCCAGGATACCCCGGTTGAACGGCATCAGATGCGGAGTGAACTGGATACGCACATCGCGGCCCGCAAGCGCCGAGAATTCCTGATCGAACTCGCCCAGATGCCGGTGCGTCCCGCCTGCCGAATAGGCATGCGTTCCCTCGGACAGTTCGGCATGCAGCAGGTTCTCCTTCAGCGCCCGCCCTGCGCCCGAAACGCCGCATTTCAGGTCCAGGATGATGCGGTCAAGGTCGATCACGCCCGCCTCGATCAGTGGACGCAGGATGTACTGCCCGGTCGCGGCGTTGCAGCCCGTCCCTGCGACCAGCCGCGCCGCGCGGATCTGCTCGCGGTAGAATTCGGTCAGGCCATAGACCGCCTCACGCTGGATTTCAGGCGCGGCATGGGGCTTGCCATACCATTTCTCGTAGGCGGCGGGGTCGCGCAGGCGGAAATCTGCTGACAGATCAACGATCTTCAGATCACGCGGCAAATCCCTGATGACAGCCTGCGAGGTTGCGTGCGGCAGCGCGCAGAAGGCGAGATCGACCTTCGCGAAATCGACATCCTCGATCCGCGCCAGGTCCGGCAGGTCGAGATGGCGCAGGAAGGGAAAGACCTGCGCCATGGGCAGGCCGGCCTTGCGCTCTCCGGTGAGGGCGGTGATGCGCTGGTCGGGATGGGTGGCGATCAGCCGGACAAGTTCGGCGCCGGTATAGCCTGAGGCACCCAGAATGGCGATGGATTTGGTCATGGGTCAGGTCTCTCTGTCATGCGTCGCGCGGGAAGCGGCCGCAGAAGCGCTCCGCGCGGGAGTATTTCGGGCAAGATGAAGTTCAGGCAGCGCGAAAGCTGATCTGTCGTCGCAGGAACTGCGTGGCCTTGCGTGAGACATTGACCGGCTCGCCCGTGGTCAGGAACAGGCTGCCACGGCCCGCGCCCAGCATTTCGGGACGGCGCTGGAGATAGTCTTCGAGCGAGGCGGCGACCAGATCGGGCTGCGAATAGACGTCGACCTGCGGCCCCAGCGCCTCGCGAAAAGCATGTTCCACAAGGGGATAGTGGGTGCAGCCCAGCACGGCGGCCTGCGGACGGGGCATGCGGCGCAAAAGCGATTCGACATGGGAATGCACCAGTGCCTCGGCCAGCTGCATGTCGCCCTGTTCGATGGCATCCACGACCCCGGCGCAGGGCTGGGCCTCGACATCCACACCGATGGCGCGAAAGGCCAGTTCGCGCTGGAAGGCGCGGCTGGAGACTGTGGCGGGCGTCGCAAACAGCGCCACATGCTTGACGGCAACCTCGCGCGGGGGGGAATTGTCGCCCCACTGGCGTTCGGTCAGGGCCTCGATCAGCGGGACGAACACGCCGAGCACGCGCTTGTCGGCGGGCACCCAGGTTTCCTGCATCCGCTTGAGCGCCGCCGCAGAGGCGGTATTGCAGGCAAGGATCACCAGATCGCAGCCCTCGTCCCACAGCCGCTCGACCCCGGCACAGGTCAGGTTGAAGATATCCTCGGCGTCGCGCACCCCGTAGGGGGTATGGGCGTTATCCCCCAGATAGACAAAGGGAATCTCTGGCAGGCGCCGGGTCAGCGCGCCCAGAACAGTCAGCCCCCCAAGCCCCGAATCGAAGATGCCAACTGCCATGGTTTCTTTGCCTCAGTGCCGGTATGCCCCCTCGAATTCATATCCCAGCTGCATCGGGTCGAGGGGCGCGTCGGCCATTCCATATGTCGCCGCGCGCAGGAAATCCATCATTTCTTTTGGCTGGCCGTGAAAGCGGGCAAGCTGATCGGGACCGATGGGGCGACCGATGGCCATGCGGACCGGACGGTTGACCCGCGTCCGGAATTCACGGATCAGAAGCGCCATGCGCAGGGTGTAGTTCAGGTGGCTGGCGAACTGGAAGAGGCGCGAGTTGGCGCCGTCAAACCAGATCGGCACCACGGTCGCGCCGGAGCGCTGGATCATCCGGGAGCTGAACAGCCGCCATTGCGGGTCGGTCGGGCGCTGGAAGGGGCGCTGCGCGGTCGAGACCGTGCCCCCCGGAAAGATGCCGACAGCCCCGCCTGAGCGAAGGTAAGTAATTGTATCTGAACGAGTTTTAAGGTTTCTTTTCTCGGCCTCTCGGGTCCCCGAAAAGTCGATGGGCAGCAGATGGCGGGCGACTTCGGGGGCGGCCTGAAAGGCGGAGTGAGCCATGATGCGGAAATCGCGGCGCATCCCGTCGAGCAGATAACCCATCACCAGCCCGTCCAGAATGCCGAATGGATGGTTGGCGATCACCACCAGAGGGCCAGTTTCCGGAATGCTGTCGAGTGTGCCTCCGGCAAGTTCGAGGTGCAGCCCAAAGGCGCGCATCATCGCGCGCCAGAAATCGCTTCTGCCCTCGGGAGCGTCGTAGCTGGCGCGCGCGCGCAGCAGCAGGCGGCGCCGACCGGTGGCATTTTCCACAGTGCGAATAAAGGCTTGCGCGGGTTTCGTGCGGGCCGCAGAGGCGTAGCTGATGTCCTTAAGCAGGCTCGGTTCCATGGCAGGGACTCCTGTCGGGCGGGCAGATCTGGCCTGCTTCTGCGCCCGACAGGTGACACTGGTATGACGGTTCGTGCTATTCCGCAGCGACCGTGGCGGGGGTGTCGGCGGAGTTGAACGCCGCCAGCAATTCCGCGCGGCGGCTGGCGGCAGCGTCGCTGTTGCGGTGCTTGACTGGGCCGAAACCGCGGATTTGCAGGGGCAATTCGGCAAGTTCGACCGCAACCTCATGATTCTTTGGGGTTAATTGCGGCAGAATCTGCAAGATAAGTGCTTCGTAGTCGCGGATTTGCTGCCGCTCCATGCGCCGCTCGGCAGTGTAGCCGAAGATGTCGAGCGGCGTACCGCGCAGGGCCTTCATTCGGGCCAGAACCTTGAAAACCTTGAGGATCCATGGCCCAAAGCTGCGCTTGACGGGGCGGCCATCCGGGCCTGTGCGCGACAGCAGCGGGGGGGCGAGGTGGAAGCGGGGGGTGAAGTCGCCCTCGAACTCGATATTGGCTTTGTGCAAGGTGGCAAGGTGCAGGCGGGCGACCTCATACTCGTCCTTGTAGGTCAGGATCTTGTGATAACCCTTTGAAATTGCTTCCTTCATACGGTCGTCCGGGGCCTTTTCCACCAGCTTGCGGAAACGGTTAACCAGCCGTTTTGACTGGTACTCCACCAGATGCGCCTCGCGCAGCGCGATTTTTTCATCCAGTGAAAGCTTTTTTCGGATGACGTTATCGGTCAGCATCTTCGTGGCGGCCTCGGGAAGGACCACCGACCAGCGCCCGAGCGCGAAGGCGCGGGTGTTGCGCTCGACCGCGGCGCCGTTCAGTTCGATCGCGCGCAGGAGTGACGATTCGGCAAGGGGCACGAGGCCCATCTGCCATGCCGCGCCCAGCACCATCATGTTGGAGAAGATGCTGTCGCCCAGCAGGCGTCGGGCCAGTTCCGAGTAATCGAACAGATGGACCCGCTCGCCCAGACGCGCCTGAAGGGCGATTTTCAGGTCTTCGGTCGGGATGCGGAATTCGGTGTTGCGGGTGAACTCGCCGGTGATGATCTCGTGGCTGTTGACGGCGGCGCCGGTCTGGCCCTTGCGCATCAGTCCGAGGGTCCTGGCGCCGGCGCTCACGACCAGATCGCCCCCGATCACGCAATGCGCCTCGCCGACGGCGACGCGGATGGCGGAGATGTCTTCGGGGCGGTTGGCGATGCGGCAATGGATATGCACGGCACCACCCTTTTGCGCCAGTCCCGCCATCTCGATCATGCCCGCACCCTTGCCGTCCAGTTGGGCGGCCTGCGCAAGGATGGCGCCCACGGTGACGACGCCGGTGCCGCCCACCCCGGTGATGACGATGTTATGCGTGCCGTCGATCCGGGGCAGATCGGGCGCGGGCAGGTCGGGGATGCTGACCTCTGCCGTTGCGGCCTTTTTCGGCTTTGCCCCGTCGAGCGTCACGAAGGACGGGCAGAAGCCCTTGAGGCAGGAATAATCCTTGTTGCAGGAGGACTGGTCGATGGCGCGCTTGCGGCCGAACTCGGTTTCCACCGGCACGATCGAGACGCAGTTGGACTGCACGCCGCAATCGCCGCAGCCTTCGCAGATGTCGGTATTGATGAAGACGCGGGTATCGGGGTCGGGAAATTCGCCACGCTTGCGGCGGCGGCGCTTTTCGGCGGCGCAGGTCTGCACATAGAGGATGGCGGAGACACCCTTGTAGGTGGCGCAATCCTTCTGCACGGTCTCCATGTCGGCGCGGGGATTCCAGCCGACGCTGCGCGGGAAATCGGCGCGGCGGGGTTCTTCCTTCTCGTCGAACACGACGTCGATCTTGCCGACACCCATGGCGGTCAGTTCATGGGCGATCTGCGCAGGCGAGAGGCCGCCCTCGTTCTTCTGCCCTCCGGTCATGGCAACAGCGTCGTTATAGAGGATCTTGTAGGTGATGCTGGTGCCCGAGGCGAGCGCGGCGCGGATGGCCTGCACGCCCGAGTGGTTATAGGTTCCGTCGCCGAGGTTCTGGAACACATGTGGCCGCGTGGAAAAGGGCGCCTCGCCGATCCAGTTCGCGCCCTCGCCGCCCATCTGGGTAAAGCCCACGGTGTTGCGGTCCATCCACTGCACCATGTAGTGACAGCCGATGCCGGCATAGGCGCGGTGGCCTTCGGGGACTTTCGTCGAGGTGTTGTGCGGGCAACCCGAGCAGTAATAGGGCAGGCGCGCGGCCAGTTCGGGGGCGTTGTCGGCGCGCCGTGCCTCGGCCAGCATGGCGAGCCCGGCCTTCACGCGGTCGGTGCCGCGGCCTTCCTCGATCAGGATTGCGCCGATCTTCTCGGCGATCAGGATCGGGTCGAGCGCATAGCGGGTGGGGAAGAGTTCCAGCCTGCGGCCATTCTCCCACGTGTCGCCCTTGTGCCAGCCATAGACGCGCCGACCCCGGCGGTCATCGAAGATGGCTTCCTTGACCTGCACCTCGATCAGCTTGCGCTTTTCCTCGACCACGACGATCAGTTCCAGCCCCTCGGCCCAGTCGTGGAAACCTTCCATGTCGAGCGGGAAGGTCTGGCCGACCTTGTAGGTGGTCAGGCCAAGGCGCTCGGCTTCCTCTGCGCCGATGCCCAGCAGCGTCAGCGCGTGCACGAGGTCGAGCCAGTTCTTGCCTGCGGCGACAAAGCCGATCCTGGCGCCGGGCTTGCCCCAGACACGCTTGTCCATGCGGTTGGCGCGGCTGAAGGCTTCGGCGGCGAAGCGCTTGTAGTCGATCATCCGCGCTTCCTGCGCCACGGGGGTATCGAGCAGGCGGATGTTGAGGCCACCCTCGGGCATGGTGAAGTCGGGGGTGGTGAACTGCATCCGGTGGGGGTTGCCATCGACGACGGCGGTGGCCTCGACATTTTCCTTCATGGTCTTGAGGCCGACCCAGACACCCGCGAAACGCGACAGCGCATAGCCGTAATGGCCGAAATCGAGGATCTCCTGCACGCCTGCAGGCGAGAGCACGGGGATATAGGCATCGACCATGGCCCAGTCGGACTGGTGCAGCACGGTCGAGGATTCGCCTGTGTGGTCATCCCCCATGGCGACCAGCACGCCGCCATTGGGCGAGGTGCCGGCCATGTTGGCGTGGCGGAATACGTCGCCGGTGCGGTCCACGCCGGGCCCCTTGCCGTACCAGAGGCCGAAAACGCCGTCATGGCGCCCCTCGCCGCGCAGTTCGGCCTGTTGCGTGCCCCAGAGGGCAGTGGCAGCGAGGTCTTCGTTCAGCCCCTCCTGAAAGCGGATATTCGCGGCCTCGAGCAGTTTCTTCGCGCGGTTCATCTGAAGATCGACCGCGCCAAGGGGCGAGCCGCGATAGCCAGTGACATAGCCTGCGGTGCGAAGGCCGGCGGCGCGGTCGCGCGCGGCCTGCGCGAGCATCAGCCGCACCAGTGCCTGCGTGCCGTTCAGAAGGACCGGCGACCTGTCGATGTCGAACCGGTCGCTGAGCGAGATGTCCTGACGCCCCATATGCACCTCCCGTTGCAGCCGTTGCGACTGAAACCATCATAGGTCAATAAATCTGACCTACAAAGCGGATTTTCGGTGGATCAGCGCTTTTGTGATCGGCCAAAACAGCCTAGAACGAATCATTCCTGCCTTGCCAGACAGCTGTATCGGATATTGCGCCATGGATTGGGACAAGCTCAGAATCTTTCACGCGGTGGCCGATGCGGGCAGCCTGACCCATGCCGGTGAAACGTTGCAACTGTCGCAATCGGCGGTCAGCCGACAGATTCGCGCGCTGGAAGAAAGCCTGGGGGCCACGCTGTTTCACCGCCACGCGCGCGGACTGATTCTGACCGAACAGGGGGATTTGCTGTTCGAGGCGACCAGGACCATGAGCAAGACGCTGGAATCGACCTCGGCGCGGATACGCGACACCGAGGACGAAGTGCATGGCGAATTGCGCGTCACCACCACGACCGGCTTCGGCACGCTGTTCCTGGCCCCGCGCCTGCCCTCGCTCTATGCGCAATATCCCGACCTGAAGATCGACCTGATGCTGGAAGAGCGCGTGCTGGACCTGCCCATGCGCGAGGCCGATATCGCCATCCGCATGAAGGAACCCAGCCAGGCCGACCTGATCCGCAAGCGGCTGATGACGGTCAACATGCGGCTCTATGCCTCGGCCGAGTATCTGCGCGCCAACGGAACGCCGCAGACGCTGGATGATCTGGCCGAATTCCGGCTGGTTTCGCAGAACATCACCTCGGCGCAGGTCAGTGTCGGCACGGAACTGATCCGGCGGCTCACCGCGCGGCAGTTGCGTTCCAGCTTTACAGTGAACAACTATTTCGGTGTGTTGCAGGCAGTCATCAACCATCTGGGGGTGGGCGTGCTGCCCGATTATGTGAGCGAGGACTTCCCCGAACTCGTGCATGTTCTGCCCGAGATCGCGTCGGGCGACATTCCGGTTTTCCTGGCCTTTCCGGAAGAATTGCGCCACTCGCGCCGCATCGCCGCGTTTCGCGATTTCGTCGTCGAGGAGATCGTCGCCTATCGCCGCGCGCGGCAGTTGTGAACCGCACGATACAACCTGAGCATGAGGCATGATTGCAACGCATAGCGGCAATGTTGCGGGTGCAATATAAATTAACTTGCGTAATGCTCAGGCAATCTCATATTGGAAAGCAGACGTGATGATCTTTCTCACGTCTTTACCTCCCTGTTGGACTTTGGCCGAGCATCTTGCTCGGCCCTTTTTTTATTGCGTCTGCCGGGTCCGGCAGCGCGGCGCGCGACGCAGGTGGTCATGCGCACGCCACGGTTGATTCTGCACCTGCATCATTTCCCGCCATCCTGCACGATTCGCAGGCAGAGCCGGCACAGGCAGGCAGGTGGCGCAGATTTTCGTTTTGAAGGGCCGTGTCGAGGCCGCGCGGGCGGCGCTTTGGGGCCTTTTGCTCGGGCGGGCTTTGGCATAAACACGCGCCAGAGCCCGCAGCCCAGCCAAGGAACCGACATGAGCGATCCCGCCCTGAGTGATGAGTTGATTGCCGCACATGGCCTGACGTCCCAGGAATATGCGCGCATCCTCGAGATCATAGGGCGGGAGCCGACATTCACCGAACTCGGTATCTTCTCGGCCATGTGGAACGAGCATTGTTCCTACAAGTCGTCCAAGAAATGGCTGCGCACCCTGCCGACATCCGGCCCGCAGGTGATCTGCGGTCCGGGCGAGAATGCGGGGGTGGTGGATATCGGCGACGGCCCCGATGGCAAGAAATTGGCGGTGATCTTCAAGATGGAGAGTCACAACCACCCCAGCTATATCGAGCCCTATCAGGGCGCGGCGACAGGTGTCGGCGGTATCCTGCGCGATGTCTTCACCATGGGCGCACGGCCCATCGCGGCGATGAACGCGCTGAGTTTCGGCGCGCCGTCGCACCCCAGGACCGCGCATCTGGTGCGCGGTGTGGTCGAGGGGATCGGCGGTTACGGCAATGCGTTTGGTGTGCCGACCGTGGGCGGCGAGGTGCGGTTTCACCGCGCCTATGACGGGAATTGCCTCGTCAATGCCTTTGCCGCCGGGCTGGCCGAGACCGACGCCATCTTCTATTCGGCGGCCTCGGGCGTGGGGATGCCGGTGGTCTATCTGGGTGCCAGGACGGGGCGCGACGGGGTCGGCGGCGCGACCATGGCCAGCGCCGAGTTCGATGACACGATCGAGGAAAAGCGCCCCACGGTGCAGGTGGGCGACCCGTTCACCGAAAAGCGCCTGCTGGAGGCATGTCTGGAGCTGATGGCCTCGGGGGCGGTGATTTCCATTCAGGACATGGGGGCCGCGGGGCTGACCTGTTCGGCGGTCGAGATGGGCGACAAGGGCGGGCTGGGTATCCGGTTGCAGCTGGACCATGTGCCGCAGCGCGAATCGGGGATGACCGCCTACGAGATGATGCTCTCGGAGTCTCAGGAGCGGATGCTGATGGTGCTCAAGCCCGAGCGCGAGGCCGAGGCGCGGGCAATCTTCGAGAAATGGGATCTGGATTTCGCCATCGTCGGCGAGACGATCGCCGAGGACCGGTTCGTGATCCTGCATGGCAACGAGGTCAAGGCCGACCTGCCACTGTCGAAACTGTCCTCCAGCGCGCCGGAATATGACCGCCCCTGGATCGAGACGCCTGCGGCGGAGCCGCTGGGCGAGCTGCCTGCAATCGGCGCTATGGAGGGCTTGCGCGCGCTGATTTCCAGCCCCTCATATGCGCACAAGGGCTGGGTCTGGGAACAGTATGACAGCCAGGTGATGGGCGACACGATCCGCACGCCGGGGCTGGGCGCGGGCGTGGTGCGCGTGCATGGCACCGACAAGGCGCTGGCCTTCACTGCGGATGTGACCCCGCGCTATGTGAAGGCGAATCCCTGTGAGGGCGGCAAGCAGGCGGTGGCGGAGGCGTATCGCAACCTCTGCGCGGTGGGGGCGCGACCGCTGGCCACGACCGACAACCTGAATTTCGGCAACCCCGAGAAGCCCGAGATCATGGGCCAGTTGGTCGGCGCGATCCGGGGCATCGGGGCGGCCTGCACGGCGCTGGACATGCCGATCGTGTCGGGCAATGTCTCGCTGTACAACGAGACCGACGGCCGCGCGATCCTGCCAACGCCGACCATCGGGGCGGTGGGGCTGATCGAGAATGTGGATGGACTCATCGGCGGGTTGGTGCAGGAGGGCGATCTGGCGCTCCTGCTGGGCGAGAGCGGCAGCCATCTGGGACAATCCGCCCTGCTGGCCGAAGCCCTGGGCATCGAGGCGGGCGACGCGCCCCCGGTCGATCTGGAGGCCGAGCGGCAGCGGGGCGCGTTCCTGCGCGACAATCGCAGCCTGATCGGCGCAGCAAGCGACCTGTCGGATGGCGGGCTGGCGCTGACGGGGTTCGAGATGGCCGAGGCGGCCGGGATCGGGCTGGTGCTGGAGAGCGGCGATATCGGGGAGCTGTTCGGCGAGGACCAGGCGCGCTATCTGATCGCGTGCAATTTCGACCAGGCCGAGGCGCTGATGGTCGCGGCCGGGCGCGCCGCAGTGCCGCTGGCGCAGGTCGGCCGGTTCGGTGGCGATATGGTGCGACTGGGCGACGAGACCGCGCCGCTGGCAGAGCTTTCCGCGCTCTATCGGGGTGGTTTTGCGCGCGCCATCGGCGATGCTTGATTCCCCGCAGGGGCAGGATTACCTTCGGAGCAAAGACAGGGAACCGGACCATGGCCATTTCTGCCCAGGAACTTGAGACGCTGCTGCGCGAGGGGTTTCCGCAGGCGCGAATCACGATCACCGACCTTGCCGGGGACGGCAATCACTATGCGGCGGAAGTGATCGACGAGAGCTTTCGCGGGCTGAACCGCGTGCAGCAGCAGCGCGCTGTCTATGCCGCACTCAGGGGCAAGATGGACGGAAACCATGGCGAGCTGCACGCCCTTGCCCTGACCACCAAAGCCCCAGATTAACGCCGAGAGGAAGACCGAGATGAGCGCTGTGGACGATATCCGCCAGACAGTCGAGAGCAATGACGTGGTGCTGTACATGAAGGGCACCAAGACCATGCCGCAATGCGGCTTCTCAAGCCGGGTGGCGGGGGTGCTGAATTACATGGGCGTCGAGTACAAGGACGTGAACGTGCTGGCCGATGACACGATACGGCAGGGAATCAAGGATTTCTCGGACTGGCCGACGATTCCGCAGCTTTATGTCAAGGGCGAGTTCGTCGGGGGCTGCGACATCGTCACCGAGATGACGCTTTCGGGCGAACTGGACCAGCTGCTTTCCGACAAGGGCGTGAGCTTCGACAAGGAAGCGGCAGAGAAGATCCGCGAAGCCAACGCCTGACCGGCGCGTCAGAAGGTGCGTGAACCTGCGCTGCGCGCAGAACCACACACCCTACGGAAGCGACGTGGGGGGTCATGTAGGGTGTGTGGTTCTGCGCGCAGCGCAGGTTCACGCACCTTCTGACGCGCCGGTCAGGCGTTGGCTTCGCGGATCTTCTCCGCCGCTTCCTTGTCGAAGCTCACGCCCTTGTCGGAAAGCAGCTGGTCCAGTTCGCCCGAAAGCG
>SKYA01000179.1 GCA_007128135.1 Paracoccaceae bacterium
AGCTGATTGCGCCGATCGCGATGGAAGAGAAACTGCGTTTCGCCATCCGCGAAGGCGGCCGCACTGTCGGCGCCGGCGTGGTGTCGAAAATCATCGAATAACAGCCCGGTCGGGTGCGCGAGCCCGCTCGCGCGCCTGTCCCACCGAAGGATAAACGAGATGCAAACCCAGACGATCCGCATCCGGCTCAAGGCCTTCGATTACCGCGTGCTCGATGCAAGCACGCAGGAAATCGTGAACACGGCCAAGCGCACGGGCGCACAGGTGCGCGGTCCCATTCCGCTGCCCAACAAGATCGAGAAATTCACGGTTCTTCGTGGTCCGCATATCGACAAGAAGTCGCGCGACCAGTGGGAGATCCGTACTCATAAACGTCTGCTCGACATCGTCGATCCGACCCCGCAGACCGTGGACGCGCTGATGAAGCTCGACCTCGCCGCCGGGGTGGATGTCGAGATCAAAGTGTAAGGAGCCAGACCGATGCGCTCTGGAGTTATCGCAAAGAAGCTGGGCATGACCCGACTGTTCATGGAGGACGGGCGGCAGGTGCCGGTGACTGTCCTGCAACTGGACGGCTTGCAGGTCGTCTCGACCCGTACGGCCGAGAAGGATGGCTATACTGCTGTCCAGCTTGGGGCCGGAACGGCGAAGGCCAAGCGGGTGCCCGCGCCGATGCGTGGTCATTTTGCCAAGGCCAATGTCGCGCCGAAACGCAAGCTGGCCGAGTTTCGCGTCAGCCCCGAGAACCTGATTGACGTGGGAGAAGAGATCACGGCTGACCATTATTTCGAAGGTCAGTATGTCGATATCGCGGGCACTTCGATCGGCAAGGGCTTTGCCGGTGCAATGAAGCGGCACAATTTCGGTGGTCTCCGGGCCAGCCACGGTGTGTCGATCAGCCACCGTTCGCACGGCTCTACGGGCCAGTGTCAGGACCCTGGCAAGGTGTTCAAGGGCAAGAAGATGGCCGGTCACATGGGCGCTGCCCGTGTCACGACGCAGAACCTGCAGGTCGTCAAGACCGACAGCGACCGCGGGTTGATCATGGTCAAGGGTGCGGTTCCCGGGTCCAGGGGCGGCTGGGTCACGATCAAGGATGCGGTGAAAAAGCCCTTCCCCGAAAGCGCGATCCTGCCTGCAGCGCTGAAATCTGCTGCCGAAGCTGCGCGCAAGGCCGCAGAGGAAGCCGCCGCCGCAACTGCCGCCGAGGAAGAAGCAGCCCGCAAGGCCGCGATGGAAGCCGAGGCCGCCGCGCAGGATGCTGCCCTGCAAGAGGCCGAGGCATCTATCGAGGCCGATAAGAAGGAAGGCGAGTGAGATGAAACTCGACGTTGTCAATCTGCAGGCAGGCAATGCCGGCGAAGTCGAGCTGAACGAGGCCATCTTCGGCCTCGAGCCGCGCGCCGACATCCTGCACCGTGTGGTGCGCTGGCAGAGGGCAAAGGCCCAGGCTGGCACCCACAAGGTCAAGACCCGCTCGGAAACCAGCTATTCCACGAAGAAGATCTATCGCCAGAAAGGCACTGGTGGCGCACGCCATGGTGACCGCAACGCGCCGATCTTCCGCAAGGGTGGCGTTTACAAGGGCCCGACCCCGCGCAGCCACGCGTTCGACCTTCCCAAGAAGGTACGCGCACTGGGCCTGCGCATGGCACTCTCGGCCAAGGCCGGAAGTGGCAAGCTCGTGGTGCTGGACTCGACCGAAATGGCCGAGGCAAAGACCGCAGTCCTGGCCAAGGCGGCCAAGGAACTGGGCTGGAAGAAGGCACTGGTCATCGACGGGGCCGAGGTGAACGAGAATTTCGCCCGCGCCGCGCGCAATCTGGACGGCATCGATGTGCTGCCGTCCATCGGGGCCAATGTCTATGACATCCTGCGCCGCGACACGCTTGTGATCACGCGTGCCGGCCTTGAAGCACTGGAGGCTCGACTGGCATGAGCAGCAAGGCACAGCATTACGACGTGATCCGCAAGCCGGTCATCACCGAGAAGGCGACCATGGCCTCTGAGGCCAATGCCGTGGTTTTCGAAGTTGCCATCGACGCGAACAAGCCGCAGATCAAGGACGCGGTGGAGTCGATCTTTGGCGTCAAGGTCAAGGCCGTGAACACCACCATCACCAAGGGCAAGGCCAAGCTTTTCCGTGGTGTGCGTGGTCGCCGCAAGGACGTCAAGAAAGCCTATGTCACGCTGGAAGAGGGAAATGCTATCGACGTGACGACGGGGCTTTGATAAGAGGCACCGACTCAGTGGCCCCGAAGCACTCGGGGCCTCTGTCCATTTTACCCGGCGCTTCTGCCGGATGACTGAAACCGGACCTTTTGGTCCAGAGCTAACGGAAGACAGGAAGCATGGCACTCAAGTCGTATAAGCCGACGACGCCAGGCCAGCGCGGGCTGGTGCTGATCGACCGTTCGGAGCTTTGGAAAGGTCGCCCGGTCAAGGCCCTCACCGAGGGTCTGACCAAATCTGGCGGTCGGAACAATACCGGACGGATCACAGCACGCCGCATTGGTGGTGGCGCAAAGCGTCTCTATCGCATCGTGGATTTCAAGCGCAACAAGCTTGATGTTCCTGCTGTTGTGGAGCGTATCGAATATGACCCCAACCGCACGGCGTTCATCGCGCTGATCCGGTATGAAGATGGCGAGCAGGCCTACATCCTTGCGCCGCAGCGTCTGGCCGTGGGTGACAAGGTCGTGGCCTCGGCCAAGGCCGACATCAAGCCTGGTAACGCGATGCCCTTCGCGGGCATGCCCATCGGCACGATCGTCCATAACATCGAGATGAAACCCGGCAAGGGTGGCCAGATCGCGCGTGCCGCAGGCACTTATGCGCAGTTTATCGGGCGCGATGGTGGCTATGCGCAGATCCGGCTTTCGTCGGGCGAACTGCGCATGGTGCGGCAGGAGTGCATGGCGACTGTCGGTGCCGTTTCGAACCCGGACAACTCGAACCAGAATTTTGGCAAGGCCGGTCGCACGCGCCATCAGGGCAAACGCCCTTCCGTGCGCGGTGTCGCGATGAACCCGATCGATCACCCGCATGGCGGTGGTGAGGGTCGGACATCGGGTGGCCGCACGCCGGTCACGCCCTGGGGCAAGGACACCAAGGGCCGCAAGACGCGCTCGAACAAGCAGACCGACAAGTACATCCTGCGGTCTCGCCACGCGAAGAAGAAGGGTCGCTAATCCATGGCACGTTCAGTTTGGAAGGGCCCTTTCGTCGATGCTTATGTCCTGAAAAAGGCAGAGAAGGCACGCGAATCGGGTCGCAATGAAGTCATCAAGATCTGGTCGCGCCGTTCGACCATCCTGCCCCAGTTCGTGGGCCTCACGTTCGGCGTCTACAACGGCAAGAAGCATATTCCTGTCAATGTGAGCGAAGACATGATCGGCCAGAAATTCGGTGAGTATTCGCCGACGCGCACCTATTATGGGCATGCGGCCGACAAGAAAGCGAAACGGAAATAAGCCATGGGTAAAGAGACAAATCCGCGCCGCGTGGCCGAAAACGAGGCCATGGCCAAGACGCGCATGTTGCGTACTTCGCCTCAGAAGCTGAACCTTGTCGCGGCAATGATCCGTGGCAAGAAGGTGGACAAGGCCCTCAACGATCTGACCTTCTCGAAGAAGCGGATCGCAGGTGATGTGAAGAAATGTCTGCAATCGGCCATCGCCAATGCCGAGAACAACCATGGGCTGGATGTCGATGAACTGGTCGTCGCTGAAGCATGGGTTGGCAAGAACCTCGTGATGAAGCGCGGTCGCCCGCGCGCACGCGGCCGTTTCGGCAAGATCATGAAGCCGTTTTCAGAACTGACCATCAAGGTTCGCCAGGTCGAGGAGCAAGCATAATGGGTC
>SKYA01000017.1 GCA_007128135.1 Paracoccaceae bacterium
AGTATCTTCCGGCGCTGGCGGGTAGGCATCGCTGCTGTGAATGCGCTCGCCGAGATGGTCATGCAGTCCCGCCGTGGGGTCATCGGGCGCGGCAGTAGTGACAGGTGCCGCCCCGCCTTCTGCCCCCATGGTTCTCTCATCCTCTGGCGGCATCAGCGGCAGAGCGATCTCGCCGGACAGGGGGTTTTCACCGGACAGGGGGCTTTCGTGCTGCTGGCCCGGTATCGCGGGCGCCTCCGGCAAGTCCGCATCACCGCGCGCGGGCAGTTCCTGCAGATCGTCCAGTGCGCCCATGTGCTCGAGTTCCTCGAGCGCGTCCAGCAGATCCACGATCCCGGCTTCGGCGGCCACCATATCTGCCTCGGTCAGGTCCGCGCCGGCAGGCTCCGCTTGCGCCATGTCCAGCAAAAGCGACCCGCTGCCCGAGTCACCCGTGCTCGTGGTCCCGGACGGGTCCTCGCTGTCATCCGTGTCATCTTCTTCCTCGAAGGATTTCGAAGACACGATGCCATCCATCATCGTCGCCGCTGCGACAGCGGCGAGCAGTCCAAACAAGAGCCACATCAGGGCACCCTTTCCCATGCCCGCCGACTGGCCGGACATCCCCACCGGTGCATTATGCCACCTCGAAGCCTCGACCCTAAGCCAAAATGACTGATTTCGCCTGATAATCTGCCAAGACGGTTAACGCGCGCCAGCCATCCACACCCATGGCTGCCGCGCAACGACCCTGCGCGAGAGGGGTTTTCATCTTCCGCGAACTGGTCTAGAGACCGCGTCTGTGCCGCATCGGCACGCCTCAAGGGCCCTGCTGGACGACATCCCGGCCTGCGCCGTCACTGCTCAAGCTCAAGGAGAACCCGATGTCGATTACTGCCGAAGACAAGGACCGCCTGATCAGGGAATTTGCCCGCACGGAGGGTGACACCGGCTCTCCCGAAGTGCAGGTCGCGGTGCTGACCAAGCGCATCACCAACCTGACGGATCATTTCAAGACCCACAAGAAAGACAACCACTCGCGGCGCGGCCTGCTGAAACTGGTGGCCACCCGCCGCAAGCTGCTCGATTATCTGCGCAGCAAGGATGAAGGCCGCTACCGCGATCTGATCGGCAAGCTTGGCATCCGCCGCTGATCGCCCTGCCGCGACCCGAGACCCGAACGCCCGCCCCGACCGGCGGGCGTTTTTCATCTGATGAAATGGTTTTTCACGAACCGGAAAAAATCCGGCATAACCGCACGTGGCACTTTTTCGAATGACGAAAATCCATTTCATCCTTGCAAAAATATCCTGGGGGAGTCCCGCTTGCGGGACGGGGGCAACGCCCCCACGCGACGCTGCTCCTCAGCGCAGCGCCCCGATGCCGTCCAGCAGCAGGTCGGTCGCAAGATCGGCGTAATCCGTCCGCGTGATCGGCCCGCCTTCGCGGAACCACATGTAGACCCAGTTCATCATGCCGAACAGCGACATGGTTACGGGCATCAACAGCGGGCGCTCTGCCTCGATATCGGGGTGGATGGCGCGCAGGATGCCGGCGACATGGCGCACGATGCGCCGCTCGATGGCAAGGATTTCGCTGCGCTGCGGTTCGGGCAGAGCGTGGGTGCTGTTCAGTTGTAGCTTGTGACAGTCATCCGCGTCCCGGTATTGCTCCAGCACGGCATGGACCAGCACCCTCAGCCGGTCGCGGGGCGGGGCCTCGGGGCGGTCGGCGGCCAGAATGACGGTTTCAAGTTCGCCAAGATTGGTTCGCAGGATGTCGAAGATCAGCGCATCGCGGCTGGCATAGTAGTGATAGAGCAGCGCCTTCGACACTTCGGCGCGCGCCGCGATCTGGGACATCGAGGCGCGGTCCATGCCCGATTCGGCAAAGACCGCAGCCGCGCTGCGCAGGATGGCCCGCTGCTTGTCCTCGAAATCATGCGCGCGCGAGCGGGCCATTTCAGCCGCCCCTTGGGCGGTTGTCCACGACGCGCTTCGCCTTGCCTTCGGAGCGCGGCGCGCCACCGGGCGCGTGGACGACGGCCTTCGCGCTCACGCCAAGCGTGCTCTTGATGTGGTGAACCAGCGCGCGGGCCTCATGCGCGCGCGCCTCGGGACTGGCCGCTGCGGTGGTCGCCTCGGTATGCACGATCATGGCATCCATCCGCCCTTCGCGAATCAGCTCGATCTGGAAATGCGGTGCAAGGCCGGGGCATTTCAGGATCTGCTCCTCGATCTGGGTGGGGAAGATATTCACTCCGCGCAGGATGATCATGTCATCGCTGCGTCCGGTGATCTTCTCGATCCGCCGCATCGTCCGTGCCGTGCCGGGCAGCAGCCGCGTCAGGTCGCGCGTGCGGTAGCGGATGATCGGCAGGCCTTCCTTGGTCAGCGTGGTGAAGACCAGTTCGCCCATCTCGCCATCGGGCAGCACCTCGCCGGTCTCTGGGTCGATGATCTCGGGGTAGAAATGATCCTCCCACAGATGCAGCCCGTCCTTGGTCTCGACGCATTCATTGGCCACCCCTGGCCCCATCACTTCGGACAGCCCGTAGATATCGACTGCATGCATGTCGAAGGCCTGCTCGATCTCGAGCCGCATGGAATTGGTCCATGGCTCGGCGCCGAAGATCCCCACGGCCAGCGAGCTCGCGCGCGGATCGAGGCCTGCGCGCTGGAACCCGTCAAGGATCGAGAGCATGTAGGACGGCGTGACCATGATGATGCGTGGCCTGAAATCGTCGATCAGCGTCACCTGGCGTTCGGTCATCCCGCCCGAGACCGGCACCACCGTGCAGCCCAGCCGCTCGGCGCCGTAATGCGCGCCAAGCCCCCCGGTGAACAGCCCGTAGCCATAGGCGACATGCACGATATCGCCCGCCCGCCCCCCCGAGGCCCGGATCGAGCGCGCGACCAGATCGGCCCATGTGTCGATGTCGCGGCTTGTATAGCCCACGACGGTCGGCTTGCCGGTGGTGCCCGAAGAGGCGTGCAGCCGCACAAGCCGCTCGCGCGGCACCGCGAACATGCCGAACGGATAGGTGTCGCGCAGGTCGGTCTTGACCGTAAAGGGAAATTTCGCCAGATCGGCCAGCGTGTGCAGGTCATCCGGGTGCACCCCATGCGCGTCAAAGCGCGCGCGGTAGAAGCCGGAGCCCTCATAGGCATGGCGCAGCGACCATTTCATCCGCTCCAGCTGCAGCGCCGCGATTTCATCGCGAGAGGCGGTCTCGATGGGCTCCAGATCGCCCGGTTTCGGTGACAGGTCTTCCATGGCCTCAGCCCTCTCCCAGGTGCGTGCCGGGGATCACACGCGAATGCCCCCGAAATTCGGCAACGACCTCGCCCGCCTCCGTGCTCAGGCGCACGTCATAGATGCCCGAGCGCCCGCGCCGGCTGATCTCGCGCGCATGGGCCATCAGCCGCGTGCCGCGCGCGACCGGAATAAGATAGCTGATCGAGCAATGCTGCGCGACCACGCGCTGGTTGTAGCTGTTGCAGGCAAAGGCAAAGGCTGAATCAGCGAGCAGGAACATGTAGCCGCCATGGCACATGCCGTGGCCATTGGTCATCTGGTCGGTGATGGTCATCGACAGCACCGCCTCGCCCGGCGCGATGCGCTCCAGCGCCATGCCCAGACGCTGGCTGGCGCTGTCGTCGTTCCACATGGCCGCGGCAGCGGCCTCGGCCAGTTCCTGCGGGGTCATGGCCGCACCCCCCTTGCGTGACTGCACATGAAAAATCTCCTCCCAGAGCAGGGAGGAGATTTGCATAAGCTGACCGCTCGGTCAATTCTGTTTCTGTCCCTTTGCGCAACCTGTGACGGCGCAGGGGGAACGGGGTGGGCGGGTGAGCGTTTTCCCTGC
>SKYA01000149.1 GCA_007128135.1 Paracoccaceae bacterium
AGGCGCCGTGTTGCATCCCGTGAGCGACAGCACGACAGTCACGAAAGCACCTGTCCGCGAAGATGCCGACAGTCACTCCTGGCAAGGCGGGGGGGCGCGCGCAGCGCGGACCCCCGGCAAACCCGCAGCACAGATCTTGCCGGTCGGCCCCCATCCGACCGGCCGCGCCTGACTGGACGGGCGCGCAGGTCAGCGCAGCTTCGGCGCGCGCTCCCCTTGCAGCAACGCCATGGCCTGCACATGCAGCGCCGGGTTCGCGGCGGCCAGCACCTGCCCGCTTGCGCCAACCGGCCCGCCCGTCCAGTCCGTCACGATACCGCCCGCGGCCTCGATCACTGCCCGGGGGGCTGCAATGTCATAGGGTTTCAGCCCGGCCTCGATCACCAGATCGATCTGCCCTGCAGCGAGCAGCGCATAGGCATAGCCGTCCATGCCATAGCGTGTCAGCCGCACCTGCGCCTGCACCCGCGCGAATCCCGCGCGCTCGGCCTCGGTGCCGATTTCGGGAAAGGTCGTGCTCAGGATCGCTTCTGACAGCGCCCCGGTCGCACGGGTGCCCAGCCGCCGCCGCCCCAGCGGCCCGTCCGACCGCGCCTGCCCGAGTCCGCCCAGGAACCGCTCGCCGATATAGGGCTGGTCGATCACGCCCAGAAACGGCCCGTCACGGTCAGCGAGTGCGATCAGCACGCTCCAGCAGGGCGTGCCCGCCAGATAACCGCGCGTGCCGTCGATCGGGTCGATGATCCAGGTCAGTCCCGAAACGCCCGCCTGCGTGCCCATCTCCTCGCCCAGAATTCCGTCCCGGGGACGGTGGCGGGCGAGATGCGCACGCATGGCCGCCTCGGCCGCGCGGTCGGCCTCGGTCACCGGGTCGAAACCCGAGCCGGGCTTGCTCTGCGCCTGCAGGTCGGGATGGCGGAACCAGCGCAATGTCTCGTCGCGGGCGATCCCGGCAAGCTCTTCGGCAAGCGCGACAAGTGCGCCCCGCAGGGCCGCATCAAGTGTGCTGCGATCAACCGTCATGACTTTCCTGCCCCCAGCCGTGCAATCTTGCCGGGCGGGATAGCGCAATTCAGGGCAGATGCAAGCATCAGCCCTGCCCGCGCGCCCGGCGTCACCGCGACCGGCTCAAGTCAGGCAGCCTGTCCCAGGGCGCGGGCCAGTTCGAACAGGCGACGGC
This sequence comes from Paracoccaceae bacterium, assembly GCA_007128135.1. Taxonomy (GTDB): domain Bacteria; phylum Pseudomonadota; class Alphaproteobacteria; order Rhodobacterales; family Rhodobacteraceae; genus Roseinatronobacter. Next base: position 1,181 of record SKYA01000149.1, read on the forward strand.
GCTGGTCCTCGGGAATCGCGTAATAGGTCCGCAGCAATTCAAGCGTCTCTTTCTTCTCAAGCACGTCCTCGGTCTGCGGACCATCCGGCGCGGACTCCTCCAGCCCCTCGAAGAAGAAGCTCGGCGCCACACCCAGTGCGCGCGAGATATCCCACAGGCGCGATGCAGACACGCGGTTGGCGCCAGTCTCGTATTTCTGGATCTGCTGGAACTTGATGCCGACCGCCTCGGCAAGCTGCTGCTGGGTCATTCCGACCAGCCACCTGCGATGACGGATCCGCTGCCCTACATGCTTGTCAACCTGATGAACCATGAAACATCCTTGCCTATTGTTCCGCTCCACCCCGAGCGCATCGGTGAGATCGACTGAACTGTCCGCCGCCGACCGGGTCCAGAAGCAGACTCCCCGCTTTTCCCGCAGAGGTGAGGTGTCGCGCGAAATTGCACTCGCTCCATGTAACAGCTTTGCGCGGCCCTGCATCACATTAGCGCCGTCACAGGGCCCCTTCAGGTCATCTTCGCAAATTGCAATGCATTTTGCAATCAACTCTTGCGTGAAACCGGCCGCGCGCGATGATCGTCCCGCGCGCAGGACGCCGAACCGGCGCCCGGACCGATTCCCGCATGGGCACAGGTGACGCGATGACCACTTGCCCCGGAGCGCCGTGCAGATCAGACTGCGCCGGGACAGCCGACGACAGTCCCGGATACCGCCCAGGAGACCCAATGCGCGCCATTCGACTCACAGCACCGGGAGCCGAACCCGAACTCACCCGAATCGACCCACCCCGTCCCGGCCCCGGCGAGATCGCCATCACGGTGGCCGCCTGCGGGCTGAACTTCGCCGACCTGCTGATGATGCAGGGCAGCTATCAGGACACCCCTGCCCTGCCGTTCACCATGGGAATGGAACTCGCCGGGATCGTCGCGGAACTCGGGCCGGGCGTGAGCGGATTCGTACCGGGCCAGCGCGTCGCCGCCTTCGCCGGGCAGGGTGCCCTGGCCGAGGTCGCGGTCTGCGCGGCCAACCGCTGCGTGCCTTTGCCCGATTCCATGCCACTGACCGAGGCAGCCGGCTTCCCGGTGGCCTATGGCACCTCGCATCTGGCGCTTGGACATCGCGCCGGGCTGCGCGCGGGCGAGACATTGCTGGTGCTGGGCGCGGCGGGCGGGGTCGGGCTGACCGCGGTCGAGATCGGCGCGGCGATGGGCGCGCGGGTGATCGCCGTGGCGCGCGGGGCCGACCGGCTCGAGATCGCGCGTCGCGCGGGCGCGCATGAGGGGATCGATTCGGCCGATACCGACCTGCGCGCAGCACTCCGGGCGCTGGGCGGGATCGATGTCGTCTATGATGCCATCGGCGAGCCGCTCGCCACGCCCGCCCTGCGCGCCCTGCGCCCCGAGGGCCGCTTTCTTGCCATCGGCTTTGCCGGTGGCAAGGTGCCGCAGTTTCCGGCCAATATCCTGCTGGTCAAGAACCTGACCGTGATCGGGCTCTACTGGGGCGCCTATCTGAACTTCGCCCCCGAGACCCTGACCGGCAGCCTGCGCGCGCTTCTGGCCATGTATGAGCACGGCCGGATTCGCCCCCATGTCAGCCATATCCTGCCATTCGAGCGCTTCGCCGAGGGGGTCGAACTGCTGCGCGCGCGAAAATCGACCGGCAAGGTTGTGATCGAGGTTGCGCAGATCGAGACAAAGCGCTGAACCGGACCCGGTTGTGCAGGCTGCGCCACCAGCTGCCCGCCTTTCCGGCATGGCGATCAAATCCTGTCCATTTTTGTCATGAACCGCTTGAAACCCGCGCCCATCTTGCCGATATTGAAGCCAAGACGGACGGGCGTGAGCGCGTCCTCCATCATTATCGGAGGTAGACATGGCAGAATTCAACACCCTGCGCACTCAGCGTGTCAGTGCTGCGCGTGCAGAACAGATCGACGTGGGCCTGCGCGCCCATATGAACAAGGTCTATGGCACGATGTCGGTGGGCATGCTGATCACAGCGGCCGCCGCCTGGGCCATCTCGGGCCTGGCCACGACCACGGACCCGGCCGCAGCCGTGGCACAACTGCCCAACGGCACGATGCTCAACAGCCTTGGCGGCACCATCTATCTCTCGCCGCTGCGCTGGGTGATCATGTTTGCCCCGCTGGCCTTCGTGCTGTTCGGCTGGGGCGCGCTGATGCGGCGCGCATCGGCTGCGGGCGTGCAACTGGGCTTCTTTGCCTTCGCAACCGCCATCGGCCTGTCGCTGAGCTCGATCTTCCTTGTGTTCACAAGCTATTCTATCACGCAGACCTTCCTCGTGACCGCCATCGCCTTCGGGGGCCTCAGCCTGTGGGGCTACACCACGAAGAAGGACCTGTCCGGCATGGGCACGTTCCTGATCATGGGTGTGATCGGCCTGATCGTGGCGATGATCGTCAACCTGTTCCTGCAAAGCCCCGCGATGATGTTCGCCATCTCGTCGATCGGCATCCTGATCTTCGCCGGCCTGACCGCCTTCTACACGCAGCACATCAAGAGCGAGTATGTCGCCCATGCCGCCGCAGGCGATCAGGACTGGCTGGACAAGGCCGCCATCGATGGCGCACTGTCGCTCTATATCAGCTTCCTGAACATGTTCCAGTTCCTGCTGATGTTCATGGGCCAGC
>SKYA01000115.1 GCA_007128135.1 Paracoccaceae bacterium
ACGAACCTGTCCCAGAATGCTTCCTTCCATTCCTGACAAAGGATCGCACCATCAAACCATGGGATCAGACAGCTAGGCAAGCATGCAGTCCTTATGGTGCCAGGCGTCATGGATGAAGAACATAAGTTCCCGGCGCTTCAGAAAGTTCAGGCAGGTCATCACCAAAAGTCTCGACGGAACTGGGCGTGACTCTATCACTGCACTGCGCCGACAACCAGTTCGCCCAAGCAGGCCACCATGACCCGGGCCTTGGATCGCTGCCTTCCAGCCAGCGTTGCGGACCCTGGTAGTGCGCCCCTGCGGGACGGTGTCCGATGCGGTAATGGCGACCAGGATGGCCGGGCTCGGACAGGATGCCTGAATTATGCCCGCCCTTGGTCAGAACAAAGGTCAGGTCGCAATCGGTAAAGAGCGCGGTCTTGTAGACAGACCGCCAGGGCGCGATGTGATCGGTCTCGGTGGCAACAATGAACATCGGCACGGCAATGTCCTTCAACGCGATGACCCGCCCCTTGACCGAAAAGCGCCCGGCGGTGATGCGGTTTTCGAGGAATACCCCGCGCAGATATTCCGAATGCATCCGCGCCGGCATGCGGGTGGTGTCATTGACCCACACGCCGATATCGGTCGGCAGGTCTGGTTCGCCGAGAAAGTACCGCCGCACTGCACGCGACCAGATCAGATCCTCGGATCGGATGGCGGCAAAGGCGCCCGACATCTGCGGCCGGTCCAGAAAGCCCTGTGACCACATCAGGTCCTCAAGGAACGCCACCTGGCTTTCGTCAAGAAACAGCAGCAATTCCCCGGCCTCGGCGAAATCCACCTGTGCCGCCATCAACGTGACCGAGGCCAGGCGGTCGTCATGATCGCGCGCCATGGTGGCGGCGGCGATGGCCAGAAGCGTGCCGCCCAGGCAATAACCATTGGCATGGATCCTGACGCCCGGCAGGATGGAGTTGATCACATCCATCGCCTGCATGATGCCCTGGGTCCGATAATCCTCTAGCGACAGGTCGGCCTGCTCGGCACCTGGATTGGACCATGAGATGCAGAACACCGTGTGCCCCTGGTCGACCAGCCAGCGGATGAAGGAGTTATGCGGCGACAGATCCAGAATGTAGTACTTCATGATCCATGCCGGCACGATCAGCACAGGCTCGGCATAAACCTTGTCGGTGCTGGGTGCGTACTGGATCAACTCCATCAGGTCGTTGCGAAAGACCACCTTGCCGGGCGTACAGGCAAGCACCTTGCCCAGTGCGAAGTCATCGGGTACCGGGCGGTGCTCCTGCGCCAGAACGCGGCGCGCATCGTCGGCGAATTGCAGCGCACCGTCCATCAGGTTGCGACCGCCATGTTCCCAGCTGGCCTCGATGATCTCCGGATTGCCCAACGGGAAATTCGACGGTGACACGGTATCCAGAAGCTGGCGCATCATGAAACCGGTGCGCTCGGCATTCTGTTTGCGCAGCCCGCGCAGATCGCCAGTGGCTGCCTGCCACCAGTCCTGTGTAGCAAGAAAGCCCTGCTGCCAAAGGGAAAAGGGGGGCCTGTCCCAGCCTTCATGCGACCAGCGCGTGTCATATCGCCCTGGCCTGAAGGGTTTTTCTGCGGGTTCTCCAGGCAATCCGGCCATGGCAAACTGAGCCAGTTTCAGCCAGTTGCTTCGTGCCCGCTCCATCAGTTCCAGTTGACGCCCCGGTGCCCGGGAAAGATGCATGGCCCAGTCGCTCCAGGCGTCGATCATCGCATGCGGGGAAATGCCGCCGGTGATTCGGGCGAGGCTTGCCATCACGCCGCGATCGAGCGCTGCATAGTGATGTCTCTCGCCCTCAGATGGTGAGGATGGGCACGACCCTGCACCCGACGGGACAACCGGCGGCGAATTGGCCTGCTGGCTGGTAGCAGGTGCGTGGGAAGTCGCCCGTAATGGTTTGGTGGGCTTCTTTGACATGTGATCCTGACCTCTCGTTCAATTCCGGCCCCGGCCCTGTGATCGGCCTGTGCGCGTGACTTTCTCGGGACAACTCGCGGAACGCAGAGATGCGCAGAAGATCATGTGGCTTTTGGTCGGCAGCTGTCCTTGATGCAGGTCAGCCCACGGTATTTCGCTACATCCGCGAAAGATCGCTTCTCGTTGCGCCGCAGTCGACTGACGTTGATGCGTTCCTTTCGACCCTCATTTCAAGAATAACAGATGCCCCGCTTCTGCGAAACCATCCTGACCGTGCTGCACGCACGGCTCAAGGTGCTGCCCGAGCGCGTGCCTGCCGACGGCTTGCTGGATCCTGCGCGATGGCGAGCCGGGCGTGCCTGAGGTCAAGCTGTCACGCTTGCGCTGCCACCAACAGCACCGCGCCGAGATCGAGGCAGTCGTGCAGGTCACCTTCGACTGGCGTGCCGCCCGCGACAGCGCGCTCGGCCGGATATGCACGGTCACGCCGATCAACGCCTTCGAGGCCTACTGCTGCGGACCGGCGATCAATCCCAGGTCGTGATCCGTCGCCGCAGGACCATACTTGTCGCGCGGTGGCCAGGGGCGCTCGGCCCAATGCGGATGGAAGGCGATGCTCGAGACCTGTCTTCCCACGGGCAGCGCACCGTTTCCGTAGCCCAGCGCGTAATCGTAATAGAGCTTGACGATTTCCTCGCGGCTTACCTGACGGGTGCGGGGATCTGCGAGGCAAGCCTCGCGCCAGCGGCGCACGCGCGCAAACGCGTCTGTCTCAGGCAATTTGAACCCTTCGAAATATTCGAGAAACCAGAACCGCATGAACATCGGCGTGAACACCGCCTCGGCCAGACCGAAACTCTGGAAGAGAAAGGACCCGTCGGGATTGTGGCGTCGCAGGAAGGCATCAAGCCTGGCGTATTCGTCCAGCATCTGCGCGACAAACCCCGTTCGTGCTGTCCGGTCGCGGTTCATGACGAAACGGTATCCGCAGGTCGTAAAGGGCCCCTCATGTGCGATCAGCATTCGCTCGACCGCGCGTTCATAGGGCTCGCTGCGGGCGATGGCCGGCTCGGGAAACGCCTCTTCGAGATAGCGCAGGATCACGAGGCTTTCCTTGATCACGCCGCCATCGGGCAAGAGCAGTACCGGCATGGCAGTGGTCCCGCCGGTTCGTTTCAAGAGCCAGTCCGGTCGCGGCTGAGTAATATCGACAACGTGAAACTCCACGGCCTCGGTCAGTCCCTTGAGCGCAAGCAGGATTTCGAGCCGCTGCGAAAACGGACAGACCGGGATATGGCAGACAAGGGGGCGCGTCGTATCGGTCATGGAGAATTCCGGGCAAGGCTTCGGGTGTCGGCTCATCCACCATGTAAACCAATCGGAAGTTCGGGGCAAAGCCGGACTGTTGAGCAGATCGCGGCAACGGATTGTCATCTTCACCCGATGCGTCAACTCCAGCGCGGTCGGATCTCCTCCGGTCCCTGTTCTGGCGAGTACTTTCCAGCCTGCGTTGGCCAGCCCATCATCGGCACCGGTAACCCTCTCTTCGCGTTCCGGCACACGGTCCACCAATACCACCCGTCCCGAAGCCATCTCCTGACGAAAGGATCCCGGACATGCTGCGTCTGAAATTCGCGCGCGCACCGTACTGGCTGGACCTCGGCCCTGGCGTGCGCGTCCATGTCGAGCCCTCGACCACGGCGCTCAGGGTCCGCTATCTGGGCCTGAACCGGGTCGAGACGGATTGCTTCATGATCTCTGCGCGCGCGGCGCATCTGCCGCGAATGCCGGAGAGCGCGCACTCGCAGAAGATCGCCATTGCCTATCGGCACATAATTATTATATTTATGCCAAAGGGGAT
>SKYA01000143.1 GCA_007128135.1 Paracoccaceae bacterium
TGGGTGGGGAACGGCTTGCGCGGGCCAGGGTGCCCACGCCGCGCGCTGCCTTGTCACAATGCCCTAGCTGCCGTCGATCCAGCCGATCAGGTCGGGCAATTCGCCCAGATGCGCCAGCACGCGGAAGCGGGCATGGTCCAGCGGGGCGTCAGCGTGCTCGATCTCCCATTCCAGCCCGTGGGGCACATGCACCCCCCAGCCACCGGCGAGAATCGGCGCCACCACGTCCGAGCGCATAGAGTTGCCTGCCATCAGCGACGCCTCCGGCCCCTCGCCATGGCGCGCGAAGATCCGGGCATAGACCTCGGGCGTCTTTTCCGAGACAATCTCGACCGCGTCGAACATCTCGCCCAGTCCCGACTGGGCCAGCTTGCGCTCCTGGTCCAGCAGGTCGCCCTTGGTGATCAGCACCAGCCGGTGCGAAGGGGCAAGCGCGGCAATCGCGGCCTCGGCATGGGGCAGAAGCTCGATCGGGTGACGCAGCATGTCCTGCCCGGCGGCAAGCAGTTCCGCGATCACCGTCGCAGGCACGCGCTCTTCGGTCACCTCGATGGCGGTCTCGATCATCGAGAGCACGAATCCCTTGATGCCGAATCCGTACTGACCGAGATTGCGCCGCTCGGCCGCCAGCAGGCGCGCCATCAGGGTCTCGCGATCCGTGTAATCGGCCAGCAGGGCTGCGAATTGTTCCTGCGTGAGGCGGAAGAACCGCTCGTTGTGCCAGAGCGTGTCATCTGCATCGAAGCCGATGGTCGTGATGCGGCTCATCAACTCTGTCCTGATTTCGAGGGCTTTTCAGGGCGCGGAGTTACGCTATATTGCAGTCTGCATCTGTAATCCAGACGCGAGAGAGGCAACTGACCCGGATGAGATCCGACCCCAAACTGGCAAGCGACGGACCGAAGGGGCCCGAAGGCGATGGCGCGGTCGTCACCAAGACACGCACGCGCACCCAGCGCCCGCCGATGTACAAGGTGCTGCTTCTGAACGACGACTACACGCCCATGGAATTCGTTGTGCATGTGCTGGAGCGGTTCTTCGGCATGTCGCATGCGATGGCCTTCGACATCATGCTGACCGTGCACAAGAAAGGGGTGGCTGTTGTCGGTGTTTTCTCCTACGAGGTTGCCGAAACCAAGGTGGCGCAGGTGATGGATTTCGCGCGCCGCCATCAACACCCGCTGCAATGCACGCTGGAAAAGGAATAAGGCGCCGCGCGCCCCATGACCCTCGCCCCTGCCCTTTCCGCTGACCCGGCCCCGCGCGCGGCCCGTCTGGCCATCGCGCTGGACGAGGACGGGCTGGTGCTGCCCGATGGGCCGATCTGTGTCTATCGTCCGCGTGCGGGCGAGAGTTTCGCCCCCCTGCCCGGGTCGCGCCTGCATCTGGTGCAGGGCTTCTTTCCCGATCATGTCGCACTTGGGGCTGCCGGTCATCAGGTCGCGGTTGCGCCCGTGCGCGCCGCCTGCGCGCTGGTCTGCCTGCCGCGGTCCAAGGCCGAAGGGCTGGCGCTGATCGCCGGAGCGGTCAGCCTTGGTGCGCGCATGGTGCTGGTGGACGGGCAGAAGACGGATGGCGTGGAAAGCGTGCTCAGGGCGGTGCGGGCGCGGGTCGCGCCGGGGGGCGTGGTATCCAAGGCGCATGGCAAGCTGTTCTGGTTTGCCCCAGGCGAGGTGTCCTTCAACGACTGGGCCCTGCAGGAGGCGAGTGTCAGCGACCCCGATCTTGGCACCTTCCGGACCGTGCCCGGTCTTTTTTCGGCAGACGGCGTGGACCCGGGCTCGCGCCTGCTGGCGCAGAGCCTGCCCGAAAGCCTGCCCGCGCGCGTGGCCGATCTGGGCGCGGGCTGGGGCTATCTTTCGGCGGCCTGTCTGGCGCGCGCAGGCGTCGAGCGCCTGCATCTGGTCGAGGCCGAGGCGCACGCGCTGGATCTGGCGCGGCGCAACATCACGGACGCGCGCGCGGTCTTTCATTGGGCCGATGCCACGGACCTCGCGCTTTCCGACCCTGTCGGCGGCGTCGTGATGAATCCGCCCTTTCATGCCGGCCGCAAGCCGCAGCCGGCGCTGGGGCTGGCCTTCATTGCGGCCGCCGCCCGGATGCTGAGCGGTCGCGGACAGTTGTGGATGGTGGCAAACCGGCATCTGCCCTATGAAGGGGCACTTGCCGAGCTGTTTTCCAATCACGCGATTCTGGCCGAGACCGGTGCCTTTCGCGTGTGGCATGCAACCGGGCCGCGCACGCGCGGCAAGTCTGTCATCCGTCACGGAAGGTAGGGACGCATGAGCTATTCCATCTCGGGCAAGACCGCGATCGTGACCGGAGCCGCGAATGGCGTGGGCCTGGCGATTGCACGGCATTTCGTCGATCAGGGAGCCAATGTCGTCCTGGTGGACCGCGACGAGAGCAGGCTCAAGGCCGAGGTGAGCACCATGTCGGGCACCGATGAGCATGCCATCTTCTTTGCGGGCGACCTGCGCGAGCGACTGACGCTGGCCAATCTGCTTTCGGCCACGGTCGATGCCTTTGACCGGGTGGATATCCTGGTCAATGCCACGCGCCAGTGCATCGCCTCGGATCCGCTGGACGACCAGAGCGATGCCGTTCATGAAGCGCTCCAGCAGAACCTGCTGGCCAGCATGAAGCTCAGCCAGATGGTGGCGCGCCGGATGATCGCCCAGGCCGAAGGGGTCGAGGAACGCCGCAACGCCATCGGCTCGATCGTCAACCTGTCCTCGATCGCAGCACGGCGCACACAACCGGAACTGATGGCCTATTCGATCGCCTCGGCGGCCCTGGACCAGATGACCCGCTCGATGGCGGTGGCGATGGCACGCCACCGGATCCGGATCAACGGGGTGGCACTGGGCAGCGTGATGAGCGCGAATCTGAAGGAGCAGATGAACGAGCACGAGGATTACCGCGCGATGATCCTGCAACAGACCCCGATGGGCCGGATCGGGGCGGCCTCGGAAGCGGCCGAGGCAGTGCAGTTCCTGGCCTCGGATGCAGCGGCCTTCATGACCGGCCAGATCATCACGATAGATGGCGGGCGCACGCTGCTCGACCCGGTTTCCGTACCGGCGCATTGACAACCGGCCGCGGCGTTTTTCCTGGTGTCCTGCCTTTGAGGGGGCGGGCGCGAAGCGCCCGCCCCCTCTCGATGACAAGGAACAGCACTGCTGGCCGTTTGCCGTCAGCTTGGGCAGCAAGCGGGCAAGCGCTGTTCGGTAAAGTGACCCGGACAGCCCTGCCCGCCGCCTTCAGCCTGCCCGGCAGGCCGCCACAGCCTGCGCGGTCCGCATCTCCAGCGCGCCGCGCCGCGCGCGCAGGCTGTCAAGCCGGGCCTGTTCGGCCTTCGGATCGACCGCAAGCCGCTGTGCGCTGCTGCCGGGAGTGTGGCGGGTGCAGAACAGCACCGGCTCGCGCGGCCAGGCGCACAGATGCAGCGTGGTGCGCGGCGCCACGGCCTCGGTCATGCGGTAGCCGCGCGCGATGGCGTGTTCGGTCTCGGCAATGTCGCGATCCAGCGCCACCAGATCGGCCTGGGCGGCACGCGTGCAGGCCTGCTGCGGCGTGGCGCAGGCCGCAAGCAGCCCGCCTGCCAGCAGAAGTCCGAGAAGGCCGTGGTGTATCCGCATCATGCCCCGAGAGTAGCGAAGGATGCGCGCGCGGGCAATCCTCGTGCTGCGCTCAGCGCGGAGAGCGTTTGGCGAGGATGCGCTGCAGGGTGCGGCGGTGCATGCTCAGCCTGCGCGCGGTTTCGGACACGTTGCGGTCGCATTGTTCATAGACGCGCTGGATATGTTCCCAGCGCACGCGGTCGGCGGACATGGGGTTTTCGGGCGGCTCGGGGAGCGGGTCCCCGGGGCTGGCGAGCAGCGCGCGGACGACCTCATTGGCATCGGCGGGTTTCGACAGGTAATCCGTGGCCCCGATCTTGACTGCCGCGACAGCAGTGGCAATCGCGCCATAGCCGGTCAGCACCACGATGCGCGCATCTGCGCGCGCCTCGCGCAGGGCCTCGACCACATCCAGCCCGTTGCCATCCTCCAGCCGCAGGTCGATCACCGCATAGGCCGGGGGGCGGGCGCGGGCCATGGCCTTGCCTGCGGCGACGGAGCCGGCCGTTTCCACCACAAAGCCGCGCTTCTCCAGCGCGCGGGCGAGGCGCTTGAGAAACACCTCGTCGTCATCTACCAGCAGGAGCGACGGGTCGGGGCCGAGGTCAGGCAGGGCGCTGTCGGTCATGGGCAAACTCTCTGTCATGCCGCTTGAAGCTAGGGCGGGGGGGACAGGAGGTCAATTCCCATGCGTTCAGGCATTGTCGATGAAGCAGGCCAGCGTCTCGGCGACCTGTTCGGGGCTCTGGTCGCGGCGGATGACCTCGACAAAGCCATGTCCCGGCAGCATCAGGTAGCTGAAGGTCGAATGGTCGATCAGGTAGAAATCGTCGTCTGTGTCATGCACGGCGAAATAGACCCGGTAGGCACGGGCAGCGGTGCGGATCTGTTCTTCCGTGCCGGTCAGCCCGATCATCTCGGGATGCATGAAGCGCACATATTCGGCCAGCGCCTCCTGCGTGTCGCGGCGGTGATCGACCGAGACGAAGACCGGCGTCACGTCATAGCCGCGTTCGGAGAGCAGATCGACCGCCTGGGCATTGCGCGCGGTATCCAGCGGGCAGACATCGGGGCAGAAGGTATAGCCGAAATAGAGCAGCACCGGGCGGTCGGCGAAATCGGCATCGCTTACGGTGCGGCCCGTGTGATCGACCAGTTCGAACGGCCCGCCGATGCTGCCGGCCCCGCCGGCGACCGATGTGGCGCGGCACTGATCGAACCCGGCCTGCTGCGAGCCGGAATAGACCATGAACCCCAGCCAGCCCAGAAGTGCTGCGACCGAGCCGAGCGCAAGCGCGGAATAGAGTCGAATCATCACAAGCCCCCGTCATCTTCAGCCTTGCCTTGATGCCGCAGGTCTGGCGCCCTAACAATCCCGTATGGCGCAACTGTGACAACGCGTCCCTGCCCAGGAGCCCCGATGCAGACCCCGACCTTTGGCGAAATCTCGCAGGATCATCGCGGCGAATGGGTGCGACTGCGCACCATGACCTATCTGCGCATGGTGGCGCTGGCCGGGCAGGCTGCGGCGCTGCTGGTTGCGCATTTCCATTTTGGCCTGCGCTATGACGCGGCGCTGGTCTGGGTCATCATGGCGGCGGCGGCGCTGTCGATCCTTGTCTCGCTTGCGCTGTTCCCGCAGACCAAGCGGCTGTCGGAAACCGAGGCGATGCTGACTTTCCTGTTCGACATCGCGTTGCTTGTCTGCCTGCTGTATCTGACCGGCGGCATCACCAATCCCTTCGCGCTGCTGGTGATGGGGCCGGTTGCGGTTTCGGCCATGGCCCTCAGGCCGCGTTCGACGCTGATGCTGGCGCTGGTTGCCATCGCCCTGATGACGCTGATCAGCCTCACCTATCAGCCGCTGCGCCTTGCCGACGGCACTGTGCTGGGCGTGCCGCCCCTCTTCGCATTCGGCTTCTGGGCCGCGATCGTGATCGGGATTGCCTTTCAGGCGTTCTATGCGCATCGCGTCGCGGCCGAGGCGGTGTCCATGGCCAATGCGCTGCTGGCCGCGCAGATGGCACTCTCGCGCGAGCAGAAACTGACCGATCTGGGCGGCGTGGTGGCGGCGACCGCGCATGAGTTGGGCACGCCGCTGGCCACGATCAAGCTGGTCAGTTCTGAACTGGCCGAGGAATTGCGCGACCATCCCGAGTTGCGCGAGGATGCACGACTTCTGGTCGAGCAGGCCGACCGCTGCCGCGATATCCTGCGCTCGATGGGGCGGGCGGGCAAGGATGACACGCTTCTGCGCCGCGCCCCGCTGGAGACGGTCCTGAACGAGGCCGCCGAGCCGCATCGTGACCGGGGCAAGGTGGTGCAGTTCCTGCTCGCGCCCGGTGCGGGCGGGGAGAGCGCGCAACCGGTCGTGCTGCGCCGCCCCGAGGTCATCCATGGCTTGCGCAACCTGATCCAGAATGCGGTCGATTTTGCGGCCTCGATGGTGTGGGTGCAGGCCGAATGGAGCGACACGACACTGGTCATCCGCATCATCGATGACGGGCCGGGCTTTCCGCCGGGGCTGCTGGGCTATCTGGGCGAGCCCTTCATCCGCCGCCGCCGCGACCCCGACCGCCCGCGCCGGCGCCCCGATTACGAGGGCATGGGCCTGGGACTGTTCATTGCCAAGACGCTGCTGGAACGCACCGGCGCGCGGCTGGACTTCAGGAATTGCGACGGGCCGTTGGCCGTGCTGCCGGGCTCTCCGCGGTTGCAGGGCGCACGGGTCACGCTGGAATGGCCGCTTGCGCGGATTGCCGTGCAGCCGCGGGAGATGCTGGCACCGAACCCCGAAATCAGCCCCTGAGCCGCCGGCGTATCTGTGAATGGACAAATGCGGCGCTTCGGCTATGCTCGTTGCACTCTCTGGAGGATGGACAGAATGGCACTTCCCCTTGCACCGATAGCGGTCGTGGCCGCGAAATATGGCGCTTTGGCGCTGGCGGGCTACGCGCTCGCGCGGCAGGTTCAGGTCGGACGGACCGACCAGCGGTCCGAGGATGCGCTTGACGCGCTGAATGAGGGCGTCGCCGCCCATCGTCCGCGCGACCGCGACCAACTCAATGCCACAGCGCGGTTCCGGCGGGTGATCCGGCTGGGCATGAACGGGCCGGGGGTCGAGATCGACGCCTCGGCGCTGGGCCGCATCCGGTTGCGCCGCGTGTGAGGATGCTGACGCTTCACTACAGCCCGGCCTCGCCCTATGCGCGCAAATGCCTTGTGCTGGCGCATGAGGCGGGCATTGCCGATCAGCTGGAACTGGTCATCGGATCGGGCACACCGCTGGACCCCGGCAGCGCACCGATTGCCGCGAACCCGCTGGGCAAGGTGCCCACGCTGCTGCGCCCCGAAGGCGGGGCGCTGTATGACAGCCGGGTGATCTGCCAGTATCTCGATGCGCGCGCCTCTGGCGGGTTCTACCCCGAAGGCGCGCGGCGCTGGGACGCTCTGGTGCTGGAGGCCACGGCGGACGGGATGCTGGATGCAGCCCTTGCCATGGTCTATGAGCACCGCCTGCGCCCAGAGGAACTCCGCCTTGCGCCCCTTGTCGAGGGCCAGTGGCAGAAGATCGCGCGCAGCCTCGATGTGATCGAGGAGCGCTGGATGGCCTATCTGGCAGGGCCGCTGTGCATCGGGCAGATCGCGCTGGGCTGTGCGCTGGGCTATCTGGACCTGCGCCACGCGGCCCGCGACTGGCGCGGCGCACGCCCCGAACTCGCCCGCTGGCAGGCCCGCCTTGCCGAACGCCCCGCGATGCAGGCCACGCGCCCGCCCGAGAGCTGATCACGGACAGGCGGGACTGTTTGCGCTAATGCCGCCGGACGCGCGATATTGCAGGAAAAAATGCGACAGGCTGCGACACCTTTACCCGCTTTGGCGGCTGGACGCCTTTGCGAAACCCCGCTACATAGCCGAAACATAGGGGCGTGGCCTGACCATGGCCCGGTATCCTGTTGCAGCCATCGTACCCATGGAGAGGGAGAAAGCTCGTGTCCCACGCTGATGACACCGAAAGCACCCGCAGGGATTTCATCTACTACGCCACGGCAGGCGCCGGGGTGGTGACTGCCGGCGCCGCAGTGTGGCCGCTAGTCAACCAGATGAATCCCTCGGCCGATGTTCAGGCACTTTCGTCGATCTTCGTCGATGTCGCCGGCCTGGAGCCGGGTGGGCAGATAACTGTCAACTTCCTTGGCAAGCCGGTGTTCATCCGTCGTCGGACGCCCGAGGATATCGAGGCCGGTCGCGCGGTTGACCTGGCGGATCTGAGCATCGACCGCGACTCGCGCAACCCCAACCGCCCCGGCACGGACGCGATGGACCAGAACCGCACGCTGGACGATGACGGCGAATGGCTGGTGATGACCGGGGTGTGCACCCATCTGGGCTGCGTGCCGCTGAACAATGCCGGCGATTTCGGCGGCTGGTTCTGCCCCTGCCACGGGTCGCATTACGACACGGCAGGCCGCATCCGCCGCGGACCGGCACCGGAGAACATGCATATTCCGGTGGCGACTTTCGTTGACGAAAACACGATCCAGCTCGGCTAAGGGAGAGGCACTTCATGTCTGGTATTCCACACGACCATTACGAGCCCAAGACAAACGCCGAGAAATACATCCACCGCCGGCTGCCGATCGTCGGGCTGATCTATGACACGATCATGCTCCCCACGCCGAAGAACCTGAACTGGATGTGGATCTGGGGCATCGTGCTGATGTTCTGTCTGGTCCTCCAGATCGTGACGGGCATCGTGCTGGCGATGCATTACACGCCGCATGTCGATTTCGCCTTTGCCAGCGTCGAGCATATCATGCGCAACGTGAATGGCGGGCACATGCTGCGCTATCTGCACCAGAACGGTGCCATGCTGTTCTTCCTTGCCGTCTATCTGCACATGTTCCGCGGCATGTATTACGGCAGCTACAAGGCCCCGCGCGAGATCACCTGGATCATCGGTATGCTGATCTACCTGCTGATGATGGCCACGGCCTTCATGGGCTATGTGCTGCCCTGGGGTCAGATGTCCTTCTGGGGTGCCACCGTGATCACCGGCCTGTTCGGTGCTATCCCCGGCGTTGGCGACATGCTCCAGACCTGGCTGCTGGGCGGGCCTGCGGTGGACAACGCCGCCCTCAACCGCTTCTTCTCGCTGCACTATCTGCTGCCCTTCGTCATTCTGGGGCTGGTGATCGTGCATATCTGGGCCTTCCATACCACGGGCAACAACAACCCGACCGGCGTGGAAGTGCGTCGCGGCTCGAAAGAGGAAGCGGAAAAGGACACCCTGCCCTTCTGGCCCTATTTCGTGATCAAGGATCTTTTCGCGCTGGCGGTCATCCTTGCGCTGTTCTGGGCGCTGGTGGGCTTCATGCCGAACTTCCTGGGCCATACCGACAACTATATCGAGGCGAACCCGCTGGTGACGCCGCCGGAAATCGTGCCGGAATGGTACTTCCTGCCCTTCTACGCCATCCTGCGGGCCTTCACTTCGGATGTCTGGATCGTGATCGCGGTCAACTGGCTGACTTTCGGCATCGTTGACGCCACCTTCTTCGGCGTGCTGGCCATGTTTGGCGCGATCTTCGTCTGGGCGCTGCTGCCCTGGCTGGACACCTCGTCCGTGCGCTCGGGTCGCTACCGGCCGATGTTCAAGTGGTGGTTCTGGCTGTTCATTATCAACTTCGTGGTGCTGACCTGGGCGGGGGCGATGCCCGCAGAGGGGATCTACACCACGGTCGCGCTGATCGGGACGGCCTACTGGTTCGCCTATTTCCTCGTGATCATGCCGCTGCTGGGTGTGCTTGAAAAGCCGCTGCCGGCACCGGCGACGATCGAGGAGGATTTCAGGGAAACCATGAAATCCAAGTCGGGCAATGGCCCGAAAGGCCCCTCGGCCGAACCGATCCCAGCAGAGTAACGGCAACCCGAAAGGACCTGACTGATGAAACTCAAGACCCTTGCCGTTGCCGCCCTGTCCGCACTGGTGCTGGCCCTGCCGGCCACCATGGCAGAGGCCAAGAAGGTGAAAGGCGAAGTCACCAATTTCGACTTCTCCTTTCAGGGCCTGACCGGCACTTATGACCGTAACCAGTTGCAGCGCGGGCTGCAGGTCTATCACGAGGTCTGCGCAAGTTGCCACGGGCTGCAATATGTCGCCTTCCGCACGCTGTCGGATCGCAACGGCCCGGAACTGCCCGAAGACCAGATGCGCGCCTTCGCGGACATGTATGAGGTCTGGGACACAGAACTGCGCGACTGGCGCCCGGCCACCGGTCCCGACCATTTCCCCGAATCGCAGTTCGAGGGCGCGCCGGACCTGAGCCTGATGACCAAGGCGCGCGCCGGGTTCAGCGGCCCCTACGGGTTGGGTATCAACCAGTTGATGAAGGGCATCGGCGGGCCGGAATACGTGGCCTCGTTCCTGCTGGGCTATACCGGCGAGGAGGATTTCCAGGCCGGGTCGCTGTTCTACTACAACAAGGCCTATGGCGGCTGGGTGTCGATGAATCCCGTTCTGTTTGACGACATGCTGGAATATGCCGATGGCACACCTGCCACCGAAGAGCAGATGGCACTCGATGTCGCGGCTTTCCTGACCTGGACGGCAGAACCCAAGATGGTCGAGCGCAAGCGCGCGGGCTTTGTCGGCGTGATCTTCCTGTCGGTGCTTTCGGTGCTGCTGTATCTGTCGAACAAGCAGCTCTGGGCACCGGTCAAGAAGGCCGCCAAGCAGAGCTGACATCGCCCTCCCCAACCGGATGGAAAGCGCGCCACGGGGGCGCGCTTTTCGCTTTTATCGGGGCAACGCACAGGTTAGGCAGGCGTTAGTTCACCTGTGAAGGACCCTGCCCCATGTCCGAGAATCTGCGCGGCGCGATGCTGATGGCTGTGGCCATGGCAGGGTTTTCGCTGGAGGACATGTTCATCAAGCTGCTGGCCGATGCCCTGCCGGTGGGCCAGATCCTTGTCATGCTGGGTGTGGTGGGCGCACTCGTCTTTGGCGTGATCGCACACAGCAAGGGGCAGGCGCTGATGACGCCCCTGCTGCTGACCCGCGCCATCCTGCTGCGCAACCTGTCGGAAATGATCGGTACTATCGGCTTCGTGCTGGGCTTCGTGCTTGCCAGTCTGGCCACGGCCACCGCCATCCTGCAGGCCGCGCCGTTGCTGGTGACACTGGGTGCGGTTCTGTTCCTTGGCGAAAAGGTGGGCTGGCGGCGCTGGAGCGCGATTGTCGTGGGTTTCCTCGGTGTTCTGCTGATTGTGCGGCCTGGCATGGCGGGTTTCGAGCCTGCCTCGCTGCTGGCCCTGATCGGCGTCCTGGGCCTTGCCGGGCGCGACCTTGCCACCCGTGCGATCCCGCGCGCTGTGTCGTCCTACCAACTCTCGGCCTGGGCCTTCGCGATGATCGTGCCCGCAGGGCTGTTCCTGATGCTGGTCATGGGCGAGGCCCCCGTGCGCCCCTCGGCGGTGGAATGGGCCGGGCTGGCTGCGGCCATGGCGATCGGTGTCTGCGCCTATTATGCGCTGGTCGCGGCCATGCGGCTGGGCGAATTGTCCTTCGTGACGCCGTTTCGTTATACGCGGATGCTGTTCGCGCTGATCGTGGCCATTCTGGTCTTTGGCGAGCGCCCGGACGCGCTGACGCTGACCGGCTCGGCCATCATTGTCGTGGCGGGGCTGTTCACCCTGTGGCGCGAGACGCGTGTGACCTAGAAACTGCCGCCGATGGGCGCTATAGAGCCTGCGACAGCTTCACGCACAGGGGTAAGCCATGAGCACCATCATCGACATTATCGGCCGCGAGATACTGGACAGCCGGGG
The DNA here is from genome assembly GCA_007128135.1 of Paracoccaceae bacterium. Taxonomy (GTDB): domain Bacteria; phylum Pseudomonadota; class Alphaproteobacteria; order Rhodobacterales; family Rhodobacteraceae; genus Roseinatronobacter. The sequence goes on from SKYA01000143.1 coordinate 11,454, forward strand.
CAATCCGACAGTGGAGGTGGATGTGGTGCTGGAAGACGGCACCATGGGGCGCGCTGCTGTGCCCTCGGGCGCCTCGACCGGCGCGCATGAGGCCGTCGAGAAGCGCGATGGCGACAAGGCGCGCTATATGGGCAAGGGCGTGCTGGAGGCCGTGGCCTCGGTGAATGGCGAACTGGCCGAGGCGCTGGTGGGCTTTGACGCGACCGAGCAGGTCGCGATTGACAGCGCAATGATGGAACTGGACGGCACGGCCAACAAGGGCCGTCTGGGTGCCAATGCCATTCTGGGCGTGTCGCTGGCGGTGGCCAAGGCGGCCGCCGAATACACTGGCCAGCCGCTGTTCCGCTATGTCGGCGGCACTTCGGCGCGCACGCTGCCGGTGCCGATGATGAACATCATCAATGGCGGCGAGCATGCCGACAACCCGATCGACATCCAGGAATTCATGATCATGCCTGTGGCCGCTGCCAATATCCGCGAGGCCGTGCGGATGGGTGCCGAGGTATTCCACACGCTCAAGAAGGAGTTGTCCGCCGCTGGTCTGTCCACAGGCATCGGCGATGAGGGTGGCTTTGCGCCCAACCTGTCCTCGACCCGCGAGGCGCTGGATTTCATCCTGAAATCCATCGAGAAGGCAGGCTACACGCCGGGCGAAGACATCTGTCTGGCCCTCGATTGTGCCGCGACCGAATATTTCCGCGATGGCAAGTATCACATGGCGGGCGAAGGCGCGGTCATGACGCGCGACGAGAATGCCGCCTATCTGATGGGGCTGGTCAAGGACTATCCGATCATCTCGATCGAGGATGGCATGGCCGAGGATGACTGGGACGGCTGGGCCAAGCTGACCACGCTGATGGGCGAGCGCTGCCAGCTGGTGGGCGACGACCTGTTCGTCACCAACCCCGTGCGCCTGGCCGAAGGGATTGCGCAGGGCTGCGCCAACAGCCTGCTGGTCAAGGTCAACCAGATCGGCACGCTGACCGAGACGCTGGCGGCAGTGGACATGGCGCATCGCGCGCGCATGAGCTGCGTCATGTCGCACCGCTCGGGCGAGACCGAGGATGCCACCATTGCCGATCTGGCCGTGGCCACGAATTGCGGCCAGATCAAGACCGGCAGCCTTGCCCGCTCGGACCGGCTGGCGAAGTACAACCAGTTGATCCGGATCGAGGAAATGCTGGGCGACACCGCCATCTATGCCGGGCGCTCGATCCTGCGGTAATGCCTTGCGCCCGGGGCCGTGAGGCAACGGCACCGGGCGCGGCTGGCGGGGATTGCCGGGATTTTACAGAGTTTTCCGGCGCCGGGACGCCAGGCATTCATGACTCGTTAACGGACGCATGCGACCTTGCGAGATGGACAGGGCTTTCTGTCCTTTGTCTTCATGCGGGAGTCGGAAGATGACCACATTATCGGCCATGCCTGTCACCGGTGTCCTGTCGGCATCGCACAGGGAACCCCTGGCGCAGCTTGTCCAGCCTTCCGCCGGGCGGGTCGTGCAACCGACATCGCAGCCAATCCTGCCCTCGGCAGTCGAACAGGCACGACCGGCAGAAAAGGTGCTTGCCGGGTTTCTCAAGCAGATCAGCACGGATGCCGCCCGCAAGACCCGGCTTGTCGGCCCGCCACCGGCGTTCGAGGTGACGCTGCTGCAGCAGATCCGCGAAACCGGGCTTGATCCCGAACCGCCCGACCTGCCGCTGGTGGACGCCGGAGGTCAGACGACGGTGGACCAGGCCCCGATCGAGGCTGATCCGGGATCGGGGCAAGCGCCTCCGGATGGGCGAAGTTTTGCCTACTATCAGCAGATCAGCTCCCTGTCGGTTGCCGAGGCGGCTTCCGCGCAGCCCCGGGTCGTTGACCTGAGCCTGTGATTGCTCGCGCGCTGGTCCGGGTCGGGGCCGTGCTTCGGCGCGACCCGGGTTAAAGCGAAGCGCCATCCAGGGCCTTGCATGTGCAGTGGGCGGCTGACGCGTCCGAACCGTGGCGCCAGCCCTGCCAGCGGATCGGGCGGCAGCATCGCGAACTGTCCCGCTTGCGTCGGGAAATCGCGCGGCGCTGTTGCCTTGCCGCATGCCGGAGAGGCCCCCTCGCGCCACTGCATGCCCTGCACGCCAAGCGCCCGCGCGGCACGTCAGCAACGCAAACCCGCCCCGGCAGCCGGAAA
>SKYA01000001.1 GCA_007128135.1 Paracoccaceae bacterium
CCCAGCAGCCCGGTATGGGCATCAAGCAGGCGCAGGGCGCGGCGCGGCAGGTGCTGGGCGGTCCCGGCCCCGGGGCGATAGGCCCAGCCCGGCGGGTTGCCGCGATAGCGCGTCAGCCCGTGGCGGCGCGCGATGTCCAGATGGGAGGGTCCATACTGGTTGCGCGGAAACACGATCGAGCGCAGCGTGATCCCGCGCGCCCGCGCCAGCGCGCAGGCCGCCGTCAGATCGGCTTCGAAGGCGGTGGTCGTGGAGCCGGGTTCCAGGCAGTAGAAATGCGACATCGTATGCGTGCCGATCTCCTGCCCCGGGCAGGCGGCGATGCGTTCGATCAGCGAGGCCGCGAAATACATCGGATCGCGCGCCTCGTCGGGGCCGACCTCGTCGAGGTAGCCGTAGCTCGAAAGCGCCGGATCGGCATAGCGCGGGCGCAATTCCGCCGGCGGCAGCGCGGCCAAGAGCTCGTCGCGGGTCGCAGCAAACAGCATCCCCACCGTGGCCCAGGTGGCGCGGATGCCGTGTCGGGCGAAACGGTCCAGCATTTTCGGAATCGCCAGCCGCGCGCCCAGAACATTTGCCCCGTAGCTGGCGCGGGTGGCATGGTCGCGCACCCCCCAGAGCAGTTCGAAATCCAGCGAGATAACGAATTCACCAGGCCTGTCGGTCATGGCCGCGCGCCTGTTTCCGGCAGGTCCAACGCCCGCGCCCAGTGCGCCAGGATGCGCGGCGCGGCGAAGCGGGTGCGCACATCGCGCGCTGCCGCCCCGATGCGCGCGCGCAGTGCCTCGTCGGCCATCGCCCGGCCCATGGCCACAGCCAGCGCGGCGGGATCATCAGCGGGCACCAGCAGCCCGTCCACCCCGTCGGTGAGGATGTCGCGCGGGCCGGTGTCGCAATCGAAGCTGACACAGGCACAACCCTGCGACATGGCCTCGACCAGAACATTGGGGAACCCCTCGAAGCGCGAGGACAGCACGAACAGATCCGCCGCCGCATACCAGTCGGGCATGTTGCCGACATGGCCGGGCAGGATCACCCGCCCGGCCAGACCGACCTCGGCGGCGCGGTCCAGAACATCCTGGCCCGACAGCCCCTCCTCCACGCGGCCGGGCAACAGGCCGGGCAGCGCCAGATCCCAGTCGGGGTGGTCGCGGGCCACTTGCGCGAAGGCTTCAACCAGCAGGTCGAAGCCCTTTTGCCAGGGCTTGGTACCTGCCGCCACGATCAGCCGGCGCCCGGGCACGGCGGGCGGTGCGATCACCGGCGGCCCCGAGGGCAGCGGGTCCTGCACCGCATTGGGCACGACATGCAGCCGGGTGCTGCCGGTGTGGCGTTCCAGCCAGTCGGCGATGGGCCGGGTCTGGGCGACCTGGGCGGCGGAAAAGCGATAGACCAGACGGCGCAGCACCGTCCAGATCCGGTCCTGGCGGCGGTGCCAGGGGGCGTTGCGCTCGGACACCACGACCCGGCAGCCGGTGCCCGCTGCCGCGACCACCGCCACCACCGATTCATGCGGCATCATCGCCAGCACCACATCGGCACGCATCCTGCGCAGCACCGCGCGCACCCTCAGGCAGCGCCGCATGTTGATGACCAGCTTGCCCGCCATGCTGCGCCGCCCCTCGGTCAGGCCGACCACGGCGCGGTCCACCCCGGGGGGCAGGGCAAAGAAATCCTGATCCGCGCCGTGATGGGTCAGCACGCTAACGCGGTGCCCGGCGGCGACCAGTTCACCCGCCAGCCACAGCGTGACCCGTTCCGCCCCGCCCGCTTTCAGCGAGCCGATGAACAGGCAGATGGAGTGCGGATTGTCGCTCATCGCGCCTCAATCCCCAGGTCCAGAACTCGCGCCAGCAATGTGTTCCCTCGGTCACCCCCGGCCCAGATCCGGTGGATGGCACTTATGCTCAGCGGAAAGCGGTCCAGCCCGACCACCCGCGCTGCCGCAAAGCGATGGCGCCCCTTTTCCGATTTCAGCACGCGGCCGTGCCGGTCGATCACTCCCAGCGGCCAGTCGCCGGGGATAACCCGGTAGCCGGTGGTACGCATGCTTTCCAGCAGCGGCAGGAATTCGGTTTCGAACAAGGTATCGAGTTCCGGGCAGGTCCTTGCGCAATGTGTCTTGTGACAATAGCTTCCGTCACGTTCAATCGCACTGCGCGCCTTGCGATACCACTTGCTTGACCGGAAATCGGACCCCTGCCGCGCCAGATCCTGCATCCATCGACACTGGCGCAGCTGATCGACCGGCATCGTAGCCAGATCCCAGCGTCCCCCATAGACCAGCCTTCTGCGCCAGAGTGCGCCCAGAGGGGCTGTCGTCACTCCGTCAAACGGATTGTGGCGTTGCATCTGCTGTGCGAAATACCCGCCCGGCGGAAGCGCATGCAGGCTGATCGACTGCGGATTGACCCAGATAACCGGTTTTTCGGGGAAGATCATGTCCAGTATCCCTGCCAGGAGCGGCAGGTTGCGCGCTGATGGCTGCGAAGACTCTGGTATATGTCGAGCGCGCCCGCATGCACGATTCCTGCCCGCGCGGGCATCCGGGAAAGCCCCAGCACCAGCGCGATGCACACCCGATGACGGCCATTCGGCCCCCAGTAGGGTTTGCCCTCTCGGTCAAGGCTGATGGTCACAAGATCCTCCGTGGCTTCGCTCATCCTGCCTGTGTCGCCTACAACGGCAAATATGGCATCCAAAGCAGCATACCGCGCATCCAGCGCCTGTTGCGTAGGGCAGTCTGGATGGGGCTGGCCTTTCTCGATCTTGCGCCGGTAGCTGGCATAAACAGGCGTCTCGGACCAGGGCACACCTTCAACCCAATGGGCATGGCATGAGTGATAGACCCCGAGCGCCCGCACATCGAGCCGCTTGAGCGCGCGGTCCCAGTCCCCCCCTGCAACCAGCCCGCGCATTCCACCATGTGTCCGGTGAAAGGACAATGCGGCCTCGGTCTTGCGCTCGCCGGCGATGGTGGCGGGATCGATATGAAGCACCTCGCGCAGCAGCGGAGCGCGCGTGCCGTGGTGGTGGTTGTCGCGCAGCTTGTGCCAGACGCCTCGCGGGGTCAGCAGGCCCAGGGGATACGCCATCAGCCCTGCCCGCGCGCCCCGCCCACGACCAGTGCCAGCGTGGTCAGCGTGGTGCCGCGCTTGGTTTCCCACTCCAGCCCCCCCAGTGACAGGACAGTGAAATCCGCCCCCTCGGCCAGCAGGCGGCGAATTGCAACAAAGGGACCCATCAGCGCCCCCTTGTGCGACCACAGCGGCTTGCCGTCGGGGAAATAGTCGTGCAGCAGGATCACCCCGCCGGGGTTGAGCAGGCGCAGCGCGGCGGGCAATTCGCGATAGACCGTCCCCGCGCCATGATCGCCATCGAGAAAGATCAGATCGAATTTTTCGCGGCAGGTCTGCAGCCAGGCGGTGGAATCGGCGACCTCGAAGCGGGTGAAGCCGTCGCAGCCCAGCCGTTCCAGCATCGCGCGGGGCGCATGCGGCAGGCCCAGCTTGACATGGCGGGCGGTGGCGGGGTCGTTCATGTCCTCGATATCGACACTGACCATCCGCACCGGCTGGCCGCTTTCGGCTGCGTTCTGCCGCAGCCCCTGGGCGAAATGGATGGTCGAGGCCCCGATCGAGGTGCCCACCTCCAGCACCGAATGCGCGCCCAGGCCGCGCACCAGTTGCCAGATCGCGCGCCGGTCGCCGTCATTGACGCCGCTGGGCGCCTGCGAGATGCCGAAGGGCGCGGTGGCGGCGGTGATCTCGGCCCATTCGGCATCGCGGGGCGCGGCGGC
>SKYA01000131.1 GCA_007128135.1 Paracoccaceae bacterium
CTGTGTCGCTGCGGGTTCACCGCGACGCAGGATCGGCTGGTGCCAGGCCCGTCCAGCCCCTTTGGCTCCGCTCCCGATGGCTGGCCGAACCGGGCGCGCAGCGCCCGGCCCGGCAGGGGATTGTGCAGGGCCCGGTCGTCCTTGCGGCGCCCCTCGGTGGTCTGTCATGATGGGGTCCGCGTCGGGCTGACGGAAAAGCGGTTTGAACGCCATATCGGGACAGGCTAGACTTTGCGCTGTCTGGGCCAAGGGAGACGCACTGGATGAAGGACGCACCCTCTCCCCCTGTCTTTCGCGCGCGAGGCGTGACCCGGGTTTACCGGACCGGCAAGATTGCCGTCTGGGCCTTGCGCGGGGTCGACCTGACGCTGAACGAGGGCGAGATGGTGGTGTTGCTGGGGGCCTCGGGCTCGGGCAAGTCCACGCTTGTCAATATTCTTGGCGGGCTCGATCTGCCCAGCGAGGGCCAGGTCTTCTTCCGTGACCGCGAGTTGACCCGCGCCAGCGACCGCGAACTCACGCTTTTCCGGCGCGACCATGTTGGCTTTGTCTTTCAGTTCTACAATCTGGTTCCCAGCCTGACCGCGCGCGAGAATGTGGCCCTGGTGACCGAGATCGCGCGCCACCCGATGCGCCCCGAGGAGGCGCTGGAGCGCGTCGGGCTGGCCGCGCGGATGGACCATTTTCCGGCCGAGCTGTCGGGTGGCGAGCAGCAGCGCGTGGCCATTGCCCGCGCCATCGCCAAGCGCCCGGATGTCCTGCTGTGCGACGAACCCACGGGGGCGCTTGACAGCGCGACGGGCGTGCAGGTTCTGGCCGCGCTGCACGAGGTCAATCGCGACCTTGGCACTGCGACTGTGCTCATCACGCATAATGCCGCGATCCAGCGGATTGCGCATCGGGTGATCGTGCTGGCTGACGGCAAGGTCAAGAGCGACACCCGCAACGCCACGCGCATCGCGCCCGAGGAGGTCGTGTGGTAGGGGCTCTCGACCGCAAGCTGTTGCGCGATCTGGCGCGTATCTGGGCGCAGACGCTGGCCATCGCGCTGGTGATGGGCTGCGGGATCATGGTGCTGGTGGGCGCGCAGGCCACGCAGCAGACCCTGCGCGACACGCAGGCCGCCTGGTACGAGCGCCACCGTTTCGCCGATATCTTCGCCGGTCTCAGCCGCGCGCCTGCCTCGGTGGTCACGGATGCCGCGCGGATCTCGGGCGTGGCGCAGGCCGAGGGGCGGATCAGCTTCATGGCCATGCTGGATCTGGACGGGATGGACGAGCCCGCCAGCGCGCAGATACTGTCCTTGCCGCGGAGCCCGGGGCTGAACCTGCCGCTGGTACGGCGCGGGCGGCTGCCCGCGTCGGACAATGTGGCCGAGGTGGCGCTGAACGAACCCTTTGCCGAGGCGCACGGGCTTTATCCCGGGGCGCGGTTCCGCGCGGTGCTGAACGGGCAGTTGCGCGAATTGCAGGTCACTGGCTGGGTGCTCAGCCCTGAATTCGTCTATACCATGGCCCCCGGTGCGATCCTGCCCGATGACCGCCGTTTCGGACTGGTCTGGATGCCCGAGGCCACGGCGGCGGCGCTCAAGGACATGGGGGGGGCGGTCAACCAGATCGCGCTCAGGCTGTCGCGCGGGGCGGATGAGCGCGCCGTGATTGCGGCGCTCGATGCCGTGCTGGACCCGTGGGGCGGCACGGGCGCATTTGGGCGCGACCGGCAGATGTCGCATGCCTTTCTGGAGGGCGAGTTGCAGCAGCTGGGCGTGATGGCGGCCTTCATGCCGCCGATCTTCCTGCTGGTGGCGGCGTTTCTGGTGAACATGGTGCTGGGCCGGCTGATCGCGCTGGAGCGGGTGCAGATCGGCCTGCTGAAGGCCATCGGCTACAGCGCGCGCGAGATTGCCTGGCATTACCTCAAGCTGGCGCTGGCCATCGGGCTGCTGGGGTGGGCTGCGGGGGCAGGTTTCGGCTGGTGGATCGCGGAGGCGATGATCGGGCTTTATGCCGATTTCTTCCGCTTTCCCTTCCTGATTCGCAGCCATGGCACACAGGCGCTCTGGCTGGGCGCGGCGCTGGCGGCGGCGACGGTCCTGTTCGGGGCGGGGCGCGCGGTCCTGGCGGCGCTGCGCCTGCCTCCTGCCGAAGCGATGCAGCCCCCGGCACCTCCGGGCTTTTCGCGCGGGCCTGCCGACCGGTTCCTGGGCTGGATGCAGTTTCGCCAGACCACGATGATGATCTTCCGCTCGATCCTGCGCTGGCCTGCGCGCGCGGCCATCACGCTGCTCGGTGTCGCGGCCTCGGTCGCGGTTCTGGTGATGTCCTATTTCATCTTCGACAGTGTCGATGTGCTGACCGATTCACTTTTTGCGCAATCGAACCGTCAGCACATGACCCTGACGTTGGCCCAGCCGCAGACCGAGCGGGTGGTGCAGGATGCCCATGCCCTGCCGGGCGTGACCCGTGCCGAGGGCGCCTATGCCATGCCGGTGCGGCTGGTCAACGGGCATCTGTCGCGGCTTTCGGCGCTGCAGGGCCATTTTCCGGGCGCGATGCTGACGCAGCTGGTGGATGATTCGGGTCAGATCATCACCCCGCCCGAGGATGGGCTGGTGCTGCCGGAATCGCTTGCGACCGCGCTGGGGCTGGGGGTCGGCGCCAGTCTGAGGGTCGAGATGCTGGCTCCACCGCGCCGCGTGCTTGATCTTCCGGTGCGCGCGGTCATCGCGCAGGGGCTGGGCCAGGAGGTGCATATCGCGGCAGCTGCGCTGTTCGCTGCGATGGAGAGCGTGCCGCAGGTGAACATGATTCACCTCGCGGTGCGCGCCGACGACATTCCCGCGCTGCATGCGGCGATAAAGGCCACGCCCGCGATCGCCGGGATGTCGGACTGGGCCGATCTGCGCCGCCAGTTCGACGCGACCCTGGCCGAGAACCTGCTGGTGATGGTCAGCATCTACACCGCCATAGGTGCGCTGATCGCGGTCGGTGTGGTCTATAATGCCGCGCGGATTCAGGTCTCTGAGCGCAGCTATGAACTTGCAACGCTGCGCGTGCTGGGCTTTTCGCGCGTGCAGGTCGGCTATGTGCTGGTCGGCGAGATGATGCTGCTGACACTGATTGCCCTGCCGTTGGGCTGGATCATGGGTTATGGTCTGGCGCAGGGGCTGGTGGTGGGCATGTCCACGGATGTGATACAGTTGCCGTTCCACATTTCGCGCCGGACCTTCGCGTTGGCGACGCTGGTCGTCATCCTGGCCGCGCTGGGGGCGGTGCTGGTGGTACGGCGCAGGTTGGACCGGGTTGATCTGGCCAGTGCGCTGAAGGCGCGCGACTAGAACAGGAAGGGTGTTGATGGGCTGGGGACGCATCGCATTTGCAGGAGTGACTGGCGCGGGGCTGGTCGCGGGGCTGGTCTGGGCGCTCTGGCCGCAGCCGCAACCGGTCGATCTGGCACAGGTCACACGCGGCCCCCTGCAGGTCGAGATCATGGCCGAGGGCGCGACCCGCGTGCGCGATCCCTATGCGATCACGGCGCCCATTACCGGGTACGCGCATCGCGCGCCGGTGGCCGAGGGGGATGCGGTGATCCAGGGCGAGACCGTGGTCGCGTTCATCAGTCCGCCCGACCCGGCGCTGATGGACAGCCGCAGCCGCGCCCAGGCCGAGGCCGCCGTAACCGAGGCACAGGCCGCGGTCGAGTTTGCCGAGACCAGTCTTCGACAGGCTGAGAGCGGCCTGGCCCATGCCGTGCAGCAGCTTGAACGCGGGCAGGCGCTGGCCGACCGGGGCACGATTCCGGTGCGGATGCTCGAGGACCTGCAGGCCACCCATGACAGCGCCGAGCAGGCCGCCCATGCCGCCCGCGCGCAGCTTGACCTCAGCCGCGCGACGCTTGTACGCGCGCAGGCGCAGCTTCTGGGCCCGACGGGACTCTACGACCCCGAGCGCGACCCGACAGAGTGCTGCCTGCGCATCGTGGCGCCGCGCTCGGGCGTGGTGCTGAGCCTGATCGACCGCAACGCGCGGCTGGTGCAGGCGGGGTCCCCGCTTCTGACCATCGGCGATCTGGACGAGATGGAGATCGTGATCGACCTGCTGTCGAGCGATGCCGTGCGCGTGCCCGAGGCCGCGCGCGCGCTGATCGAGGGCTGGGGGGGCGAGGCGGTGCTGGAGGCACGGTTGCGCCGGGTCGAGCCCGCAGCCTTTACCCGTGTCTCGGCTCTGGGAATCGAGGAGCAGCGCGTGCGGCTGCGCTTCGACCTGCTGTCACCGCGTGCGGAGCGGTCTGGCCTGGGAGAGGGGTTCCGGGTGCGGGCGCGGGTGATCCTGTGGCACGGCGAGTCGGTGCTGCAGGTGCCGCGCGCCGCTTTGTTTCGCGAGGCCGGGGACTGGGCGGTGTTCGTCAACGAGGCAGGCCGCGCCCAGCGACGGGTGGTCGGGATCGGGCGGCAATCGGCCGATATGGCCGAGGTCATCGACGGGCTTGAGGAGGGCGCCGAGGTGGTGCTCTTTCCGCCCAGTTCACTGGGCGAGGGTGCCGCCATCACGGATCGCGCAGTCTTGCGCTGAAGGAAGATCAACCTTGCGCGAGCGCAAGGACAGGCGCGTTCAGACCTGACATGCTGCACCTGCGCCGCACCCGGAAGGGCCGGGGGGCACCACCTGGAGAGGTCTGGAAAAGGAGACACAGATGTTTGATTTCACTGGACGGACGGCGATTGTCACGGGCGCGGCCTCGGGTATCGGCGAGGCGATCGCGCTGGAACTGGCCGTGGCCGGGGCGCATGTCATCGTCTCGGATCTGGATGCGGATGCCTGCGGTCGGGTCTGCGCGGCCATCCTCGACCGTGGCGGCAAGGCCACGCCCTGCGTGGCCGATGTGTCCGACCCCGAGGCCCAGGCGGCGCTGGTCGCCTGCGCCGAAGAGGAAACCGGTGCGCTGCATCTGGCGGTAAACAATGCCGGGATCGGGGGCGCGCAGGCGCCGACAGGCGAGTATCCGCTCGACGCCTGGCGACAGGTGATGTCGGTCAATCTTGATGGCGTCTTTTACGGCATGCGTGCGCAGATCCCGGCGATGCTGCGCGCCGGCGGCGGCGCGATCGTGAATATCACCTCGATTCTGGGCTCGGTGGGCTTTGCCAATTCATCCGCCTATGTTGCCAGCAAGCATGGCGTCGTGGGGCTGACAAAGACAGCGGCGATGGAATATGCGCAGCAGGGTATCCGCATCAATTCGGTCGGGCCTGCCTTCATCCAGACTCCGTTGCTGACCGACAATCTCGATCAGGAGATGCTTGACGGGCTGGCGGGGCTGCACCCGGCGGGGCGGATCGGCACGCCCGAGGAAGTGTCGGCGATGGTCTGTTTCCTGATGTCGGATCGTGCAAGTTTCATCACCGGCAGCTATCATCTGGTCGATGGTGGCTATACCGCTCCCTGACCAGGATGCGCCGATCACGGTGACACGGGAAACTGACGCAGCACAGACCGGAGCGACATGACCGACAGACCTGGCTCCTCGCCCGAGCAATGGTGGGCCATGCCCGCCGAGGAAGCACTTGATGCGCGCCAGTCCAGCCCTGACGGGCTGGATGCCGCCGAGGCCGAGGCGCGGCTGGCGCAGTACGGTCCCAACCGGCTGCCCGAGGCCGAAGGGCGCAGCACGCTGATGCGGTTTCTGGTCCAGTTCCACAATGTGCTGATCTATGTCCTGCTGGGGGCGGCGCTGATCAAGGCGCTGATGGGGCACTGGATCGATACCGGGGTGATCCTGGCGGTGGTCGTGCTCAATGCGATCATCGGATTCGTGCAGGAGGGCCGCGCCGAGGCCGCGATGGAAGCCATCCGCGACATGCTTGCCCCGCGCGCCAACGTGCTGCGCGGCGGGCGGCGCGAGAGCATTGACGGGGCCGATCTGGTGCCGGGCGATGTGGTGCTGCTGGAGGCGGGCGACCGGGTGCCTGCCGATCTGCGGCTGATCCGGGCGCGGGGGCTGGCGGCGCAGGAGGCGATCCTGACCGGCGAATCGGTGCCGGTCGAGAAGAGCAGCGATCCGGTGGATGCCGCTGCCGCCCTTGGTGACCGTGCCCCGATGCTGTGGTCGGGCACGCTGGTCACGCAGGGCGCGGGGCGCGGGCTGGTCGTGGCCACGGGCGGCACCACCGAGATCGGGCGCATCGGCGGCATGCTGGCGGGGGTCGAGCAGCTGACCACGCCGCTGGTGGCGCAGATGGATCGTTTCGCGCGCTGGCTGAGCCTGTTCATCCTGACGGCGGCGGGGCTGCTCCTTGCCTATGGTTTCTTCATCCGGGGCTACCCGCTGGACGAGATCTTCATGGCGGTTGTGGCGGTCGCGGTTTCCTCCATCCCCGAGGGGCTGCCGGCAGTGCTGACCATCACGCTTGCCCTGGGCGTGCAGGCCATGGCCCGGCGCAACGCCATCGTGCGGCGCCTGCCCGCCATCGAGACAGTCGGCGCGGTCTCGGTCATCTGCACCGACAAGACCGGGACGCTGACGCGCAACGAGATGACCGTGACGCTGGTGGAGACGCCAGAGGGCGCCTCGAGCGTCTCGGGTGCGGGCTATGCGCCCGAGGGCGAGATCAGCGGAAAGGCGGATGTGCGCGCACTGGCCCTTGCCGCCGCACTTTGCAACGATGCCGAACTGGTCGAGCGCGGCGGCGAATGGGTGGTCGAGGGCGACCCGATGGAGGGTGCGCTGCTGGCCTTCGCGGGCAAGGTCCTGGATGCGGATCCGCGCAGGGCATGGACCCGCGAGGACGCGATGCCCTTCGACAGCCGCCACCGCTACATGGCCAGCCTGAGCCTCGGCAAGGACGGGGCGCATCTGGTGCATCTCAAGGGGGCGCCCGAGCGGGTGCTGATGATGTGCGACCGGCTTCCCGATGGCAGCGCCTTTCGCGTGCGTGACTGGCATGACCGCTCCGACCGGATGGCGGCAAAGGGCACGCGGGTGCTGGCGCTGGCCATGATGGAGGCGGACCGGCTGGACGAGAAGGCCATCAATGGCGAGCTGACATTCCTGGGGCTGGTCGGGCTGATCGACCCGCCGCGCCCCGAAGCGATCGAGGCAGTCGGCGAATGCCGCGCGGCCGGGATCGCGGTCAAGATGATTACCGGCGATCACGCTGGAACGGCGCGCGCCATTGCCCGGCAGGTTGGGCTGGAACATGTCGACGAGGTGCTGACCGGCGCCGATCTGGAATCGATGGATGATGCGCGCCTGGCGCAGGTCGTGCGCGAAGTCGATGTCTTCGCCCGCACCACGCCCGAGCACAAGCTGCGCCTGGTCAAGGCGCTGCAGAGCCATGGCCTGACCGTGGCCATGACCGGCGACGGGGTAAATGACGCACCCGCGCTCAAGCGTGCGGATGTGGGCATCGCAATGGGGCAGAAAGGGTCGGAAGCGGCCAAGGAAGCCTCGGATCTGGTGCTGGCGGATGACAATTTCGCCTCGATCGCGGCGGCGGTGCGCGAGGGGCGCACGGTCTATGACAATATCCGCAAGGTGATCAGCTGGACGCTGCCGACCAATGCGGGCGAATCCTCGGCGATCATCATCGCGATCATGATCGGGGTCGTGCTGCCGATCACGGCGCTGCAGGTGCTGTGGGTGAACATGATCACCTCGGTCACGCTGGGCATCGCGCTGGCCTTCGAGCCGACCGAGAAGGCCACGATGGAACGCCCGCCCCGCGCCCGCGGGGCGCCGCTGCTCTCGGCGGGGCTGTTGTGGCATGTGGTGCTGGTAGGCGCGCTCTATGCCGCGGCGATGTTCGGCATCTTCACCTGGGGGATCGGACGCGACTACAGTGTGGAACATGCGCAGACGCTGGCGATGAACACGCTGGTGGTGCTGAAGATCGTCTATCTGTTCTACATCCGCAACCTGCATGGGTCTTCGCTGAAATGGGACACGCTGCGTGCCACGCGCGCGGTCTGGATAACGCTGGCGGTGGCGCTGGCGGCGCAGGGCGTGATGACCTATGTGCCGGTGATGCAGACGGCCTTCGGCACGCGGCCCCTTGCGGCGCTGGACCTGGCGGTGATCCTGGGGCTGGGGGTGGTGTTCTTCGTGCTGATCGAGTCCGAACGGCAGATCCGGCTGGCTGTGCGCCAGCCGGGCTGAGCGCTGTCGCGCGGCGGCGGGGGCGCGCGCCCTGCGGGCGCGCGTCCGGCGTCCGGTCGGGCTGTGGCCATGTCGGGACGGTGGGGCTTGTCCGGGGCGGGGTTGCGCCCCCGGCCGCGCGTCTGCGGGGCTGAGATGGAGTCGTGCATTTTCGGCAAGAAAATGACCTGGCAGGGCGCGCGGGCGCGCTGACGGGACGTGCGGGCGACTGGTGCGGGCGGCACCCGGGCCGATGGCGGTGCAGCGCATGCTGGCGAGACCGGGGTATCGGGCGTTCCGGGGTGCTCAGCCCTGCGCGGGTGGCCGGCGCAGAACCTGTTCCAGCGCATCGAGAAAGCGCGTACGGTCTGCCCTGGTGAAGCCGCGCCCGCTGCCCTTGTGAAACGGGTCTGCGGCGCGCAGTTCGCTCATCAGGTCGCGGCTGGCGCGCACGGGACCGATATTCCCGGCGCTCAGGATCGTGCCGTCATGCTGCACCACCAGCGCCCCGGCGGCGATGCAGGTCGCCGCCAGCGGGATGTCGCCGGTGACGACCAGATCGCCCGCGCCCGCGCGTGCCGCGATCCATTTGTCGGCCTCGTCCAGACCCTGCGCGACGAAGACGGTCTCGACCATCGGATTCGACGAGGGGCGCAGGCCGCCATTGGTCACGATGACCACGGACAGCCCGTGGCGCGTGGCCACGCGCTCGACCTCGGCCTTGACCGGACAGGAATCGCCATCGACGTAAATGACCATCAGGCCCTCGCTTTCAGCCCTGTTTTCCGCCCTGATTGCGCCGCGCGCACAGGGCTGGCGCCCGCAGCGGCAGCACTGCCTCTTGCGCAACCGGAGTGCAAGGGGAATGATCGTTCATGATTCTGATCGGGATCATTCACGACAACGCCGGATCAGCGGCGAGACCAGGGAGAGAGGAATGAGACATACACCGAAAATCGCGGGGCTGAGTGCAGTGCTGGCCCTTTGCGCCGGCGTCACTGCCGCGCAGGATGTGACCGTGGGCATGATCACCACCCTGTCGGGCGGGGGCGCGGGGCTGGGCGTGGATGTGCGCGACGGTTTCCAGCTGGCGCTCGACATGGCGGGCGAGCACAATATCAAGCTGGTCGTCGAGGATGACGGGCAGCGCCCGGAACTGGCCGTGCAGATTGCCGAGCGGATGGTCCAGTCCGAGCGCGCCGATATCCTGACCGGCATCATCTGGTCGAATCTTGCAATGGCGGTTGTGCCCTCGACCGTGGCGCAGGACATCTTTTATCTGTCGCCCAATGCCGGGCCATCGGCGCTGGCCGGGGCCAACTGCCACCCGAACTACTTCAACGTGGCCTGGCAGAATGACATGCTGCATGAGGGTGCAGGCGCCTATGCGAATGAACTCGGCTATGAGAACACCTTCATCATGGCGCCGAACTACCCGGCCGGAACAGATGCGCTGGCAGGCTTCAAGCGCTATTTCGAGGGCAATCTGGCGGGCGAACTGTTCACGCAGGTCGGGCAGACCGACTATGCAGCGGAAATAGCGCAGATCCGGGCCTCGGGGGCGGATTCGATCTTCATCTTCCTGCCCGGGGGCATGGGGATCAGCTTCATGCGTCAATATGAACAATCCGGCCTGGACCTGCCGATCGTTTCGGCTGCGTTTACATTCAGTCAGGATATCCTGCCCGCGGTCGGGTCTGCCGCGCTGGGGGTTTTCAACGCCAGCCAGTGGTCGCCCGATCTGGACAATGAGGCCAATGTGGAATTCGTTGCCCGTTTCCGCGAGGCTTACGGGCGCATCCCCTCGCTCTATGCCAGCCAGGGGTTCGATACGGCGAACCTGATCCTGTCGGCGGCGGCGAAAGCGGATGTGAAGGATCGCGATGCCTTCCGCGAGGCGCTGAGGGAGGCTGATTTCACGTCGGTCCGGGGCGATTTTGCCTGGGCTCCGAACCAGCATCCGATCCAGAAGGTCTATATCCGCGAAGTCGTCGAGGTGGATGGCGAGTTCACCAACCGCATTGTCGGTGTGGCCTTCGAGGAGCATCGTGACGTGCATGGCGAGAATTGCAGCATGTAGGCTGCGGGTCCGGTTGGACGGTGAGTCGCGGGAGCAGGGGCGCTGCGCGCCCCTGCTCCTGTTTGCTGTACAGGCAGAGGCAGAGGCAGAGGCAGAGGGGACGCCATGAAACGCTCGCAGGTCAATGCGGTGTTGCACCAAGCGGATGATTTCATCCGCAGCTTCGGGTTTGCGCTGCCGCCTTTCGCCCATCTGGACCCGGAGGCGCTGCTGGCGCTGCCCGATCGCACCATCCTGCGCCAGCGGATGGGCTGGGACATCACCGATTACGGCGGCGGAGATTTCGCGCGGCTGGGGCTGGCGCTGTTCACGCTGCGCAACGGGCGGCTGGCCGACCTGCGGGCGGGGCGGGGCATGGCCTATGCCGAGAAACTGCTGATCTCGCGCCGCGACCAGATCAGCCCGATGCATCGGCACGTGGTCAAGGCCGAGGACATCATCAATCGCGGTGGCGGGCGGCTGGTGGTCGAGCTTCATGCCTCCGCCCCGGATGGCTCGCGCGACCTCGACGCGCCCATCAGCGTGATCTGCGACGGGCAGGCGCGGCGGCTTCCGGCGGGCGGGCGGCTGCGGCTGGACCCCGGCGAGAGCGTCACCCTGATGCCCGGCGACTGGCATGCCTTCTGGGCGGAAGAAGCTGATTGCCTGATCGGAGAGGTCAGCACCGTGAATGACGACCTGACCGACAATGTCTTTGACCCGCCCCTGCCGCGTTTTGCCACCATCGAGGAAGACGAGGCCCCGTGGCGGCTGCTGGTCAGCGATTATCCGCAGACATAGCGGCAGCCCTCATTCGCCATAGCCGCCGGGATTGGCGGACTGCCAGGCCCATGTCGAGAGACACATTTCCTCCAGCCCCAGTTCGGCTTGCCAGCCCATCAGGCTGGCCGCCTTGCGCACATCGGCGCACATGCGCGCGACATCGCCGGGGCGGCGCGGGCCGATCCGGTAAGGGATGGGCCGCCCCGAGGAGCGCTCGAAGGCGGCGCGCATCTCGAGCACGCTCGTGCTCTGGCCGGTGCCGACATTGATCGCCTCGCAGCCCGCGATCCGGTTCAGCGCGTCCAGCGCGGCAAGATGGGCGCGGGCGAGATCCTCGACATGGATGTAATCACGCTCGCCGGTGCCGTCGCTTGTGGGGTAATCATTGCCATGCACGGCAAGTTCCGCGCGCCTGCCGATGGCGACCTGGGCGATATAGGGCATGAGGTTGTTGGGAATGTCGCGCGGATCCTCGCCAATGCGCCCGGAGGCATGCGCGCCAACCGGGTTGAAATAGCGCAGCAGAATCGCGCGGGCGCCGGAATGGGCTGCCACCCAGTCGCGGATGATGGTTTCGATCATCAGCTTGCTGCGCCCGTAAGGGCTTTGCGGGCGCAGCGGGTGGGTTTCGTCAAAGGGCAGGTAGTCGGGTTCGCCATAGACAGTGGCGGAGGAGGAGAACACCACCCGCGCGCAGCCATGCCGCGCCATCGTCTGCAGCAGCGTGATCGAGCCCGCGACATTCTGGGCGTAATACTCGAGCGGCTGGCCATGCGAGTCGCCGACGGCCTTGAGCCCGGCGAAATGAATCACGGCATCGGGGCGGAACCGGGCGAAGGCGTCCTCGATCCGGGAGGCGTCGCGCAGATCACCTTCGCGCGAGGCGAGGTCGCGATTGCTGATCTGGCGGACGCGGGCCAGTGCCTCGGGGCTGCTGTTCGAGAAATTGTCATAGACCAGCACCTGATGGTCCGCGCGCAGCAGATGCACCAGTGTGTGCGAGCCGATATAGCCTGCGCCACCCGTGACCAGAACCCGCATCACGCCGCCATGCAGCAGAAGGGAACCGGCGGGCAGGGAGAGGTGGACTCGAGCGGGCTTTGCATGGGCGGGACTCTCGACAGGGGTGCGCGTGCGGTCGAGCCTAGCGCATGGCCGCAGGCTCTGCCAGCCTCGCGCGTGCAGCCGGGTGGTGGCGGGGCCTGCGCGCATTTGCGCTTGCGCGGGGTTGCGGGAAACGGCACATCGGCCCTGCACAGGGCGATGGAGGGCGGCACAGCCATGCAACTGACCTGCTTCAAGGCCTATGACATTCGCGGCCGACTGGGCATCGATCTGGATGCGACGATTGCCGGGCGCATCGGGCGAGGATTTGCGCGCGCGCTGGAGGCGCGGCGGGTGGTGCTGGGGCGCGATTGCCGCGCCTCGTCCGCCGACCTGGCGCAGGCCGTGGCCGCGGCGCTGATTGCCGAAGGGGTCGAGGTGATGGACCTGGGTCTCAGTGGCACGGAAGAGATGTATTTCGCCACCTCGCATTTCGGTGCGGATGGCGGCATCTGCGTGACCGCCTCGCACAACCCGATGGACTGGAACGGCATGAAGATGGTGCGGGCGGGCTCGGCGCCGCTGGACGCGGAAACCGGGCTGCGCCGGATCGAGGCGCTGACGGCGGCAGACCGTTTCGGCGCGGCAAGGCCGGGGGGCAGCCTGCGCGATGTCGCGGCCGAGGCGCGCACGGCCTATGTCGCCAGGGTGCTGTCGCTGGTCGATGTCGCCGCCCTGGGGCCGCTGAAGATACTGGTCAATGCGGGCAATGGCGCGGCCGGGCCGACCTTCGATGCCATCGCGGAGGAACTGGCGGCGCGCGGTGCCGCGCTGCATGTCACCCGGATGCACCATGCGCCGGACGGGCGGTTTCCCAATGGCATCCCGAATCCGCTTCTGCCCGAGAACCAGCCCGCCACGGCCGAGGCCGTGCGCCGGGCGGGGGCCGATTTCGGGGTCGCCTGGGATGGGGATTTCGACCGCTGCTTCCTGTTTGACCATACCGGTGCGTTCATCCCGGGCGAATATGTGGTGGGCCTTCTGGCCGAGGCGTTTCTGGCGCGCGAACCGGGTGCGGCGATCATCCATGACCCGCGCGTGGTCTGGAACACGCGCGACATTGTCGCGCAGGTGGGCGGACGGGCAGTGCAGGCGCGGACCGGGCATGCCTTCATCAAGCAGGCGATGCGCGATCACGGCGCGGTCTATGGCGGCGAGATGTCGGCGCATCACTATTTCCGCGATTTCTGCCATTGCGATTCGGGCATGATCCCGTGGTTGCTGGTGGCCGAACTGGTCAGCCGCAACGGCGCGCTGCATGAGCTTGTCGCGGCGCGGCGCGCGGCCTTTCCGTCGTCGGGCGAGATCAATTTCACGCTCGCGGACCCGGCGGCGGCGCTGGAGCGCGCGCGCGCTGCCTTTGGCGCCGATGCGCGCGACCTGGACGAGATGGACGGGCTGGGCTATGACATGGGCGCGTGGCGGTTCAACCTGCGCGCCTCGAATACCGAGCCGCTCCTGCGGCTGAATGTCGAGGCACGCGGCGATCCGGCGCTGGTGCGCGCGGGCGTGGCGCAGGTGCAGGCCGTGATCGCGGGC
>SKYA01000092.1 GCA_007128135.1 Paracoccaceae bacterium
AAGGGCCCGGGTCCCACCACATCCGAGACCTGCGCCACCTCGACCACAAAGCTTCCCGCTGCCCCGTCACTGCCCTGATCGGCCGCCGAATAGACCCATTCGGCACTCTCCACAGTGACGCTGCGCAGCACCTCTCCGGACTTGATCACGCGCAGCAGATAGCGCTCATAGGCCTCCGCGAGCGGCACCTCGGCGCTGCCCCAGCCGTCGCCGCCGCGCCGGGTGCGCCGTATCCAGCGCAGATGCAGCCCGCCATCCGCAAGCGCAGTCGTGCGCAGATGCGCAGGCCGGTAGGGGCGCAGGCCGGCACCGTTGAAGGTTGCCGTCACATCTGTCTGGCTGGCATCCGACAGCGGACGGCTGGCCGGGCCGACACGGTAGCTGCGCGGCAGGCCCAGCGCATCAAGCGGCAGATCCAGCTGCGCAAGCCGCGCATCGAGCATCACCACCAGCGCGCCCGGCGCCCAGACCTGCGGCGTTACCCCGTCAGTGCCCATCTGCCCGCGCAGCCGGTTGCGCAGGTCATAGACCCCCGGCGCGACCAGCTCGGCCTCGGCAAATTGCAACAGTTCCCACGCGCCGCCCGTGCCGATGGCCATCAGATTGGCGCCTGCCAGAACATCGCGCGGCGCCACGGCCTCGAGCGTGCCGCCCAGCATGCGCACGCGCAGCGCCGGACCACGATCCCACCGGCCGGCCGGTGCCGCGAACAGCGTGGTCTCGGTCATGCCCACGCGCGCGGGCGCATTGATCAGTGCCGCCAGCACGAACGCGTCCTGCAAGCCCCGCTCATGGACCGACACGACGCCCGGCCATCGCCGCGCCGTGACCGCGATCCAGGGGTTCTGCGGCACCTCCTCGCCCGAGATCAGCGGCAAGTCCATCAGGATCGGGCGCACCGGCGCGGGCGGTGTGTAGGCTATAAGCCCGGTGCCGTCGCGGGCCGTCTCGCCCCAGTCGTAGAGCGCGTCCTCGACGCGGGTCGCCTCGACCTGACGCTCGCCGGCCAGCGTCGCGCGGTCGATCCGCCACAGCGATACCCCCTCGCCCGTATCCAGCGCCACCACATCGCCCGCGCCCAGATCGCGCGAGGGCGGCAACGCAAATCGCGCCGTGTCGCGGGCGATGCGCGCCTCGGTCAGCCAGCGTTCGGCGACAAGCCTCGCCTCGCCCTCGGTCAGCACCAGCGGCAGATCCGTCCCCGAGGCGCGCGTGGCGCTGTCATCGGGAAAGATGGCCTCGGCCACGCGCAGGTCGAAATCGGCACCCTCCTCGACATATCCCATGCGCAAGCGTCCGCTGGTCTCGGTCTCGGGCGCGCGGATCAGCGCCAGATCGCCGCCATCGCGGCGCAGCAGGTCCGCTCGCCCCAGCAGCGCCCGTGCCCGCCCCTGTCGCATGGCGAAGATCAGTCGGCCATCGCGTTCGGCGGCCTCGACCCCGTAGGCCAGCATCAGCGCCTGCAGCATGGCGCGCGGCGGGTCGGTCGAGGCCACGGAAAGGCCGCGCACCACGCCATGCACACCCGTTACATCGACCCCGTGCAGACCGGCGCGCGCACAGATCGCGACGATCAGCGCATCGAGCGGCTGGCCCGTGGCCCGGCCCGTGATCCAGTGCCCGCGCGTCCAGTTGGCGCCATCCGCCCACAGATCGCGATTGCCCGGAAACCACGGCCAGGGCCGCGCATCCCAGGCCCAGAGATGGGCGCGCGTCATGTCCACCATCGGGCCGCCATAAAACTCTGAAACCGGGTTGTTGGCAGGCTCTGCCCAGTAGTCATTGACCGCGCGCACATATTGCATCTGGATCGCGTCATCGCGCCAGCCGCGCGAGAAATGTGGCGCGAAACTCTCGGAGGATTTCGGGTCCAGGAACACATTGGGCTGATTGGTGCCCCGGTCGATCGCCGGGCAACCATATTCGGTGAACCAGAACGGCTTGGAGCGCGGCATCCACGCAGTGGGCTGGGCGGCGCGCACCCCGCCGACGCGCTCGTGATGGTCATTTTCCCACCAGCCGCGCAAATCCTTGTAGCGCCAGATCCAGTGTTCCTGCCAGACGCTGTCATCCAGGATCGGGCTGCGCATCTGGGCGCGGCGCTCGGTCTCGGAGGCATAGAACCAGTCATACCCCTCGCCGCCCGCGACATTGGCCTTCAGGTACTCCAGATCATGGACCGACCCCCAGTCGGCATCGGCATGGTCCGTACCGTCACGCCAGTCCGACAGCGGCATGTAATTGTCGATCCCGATCACGTCGATATTCTGGTCCGCCCAAAGCGGGTCGAGATGAAAGAACCGGTCGCCCTCGGGGGTGATGTAGCCGAAATACTCGGACCAGTCGGCGGCATAGGTGATCTTCGTGCCGGGGCCGAGGATGGCGCGCACCTCGGCCGCCAGCGCAATCAGTTGCGCCACGGCAGGGAAGCTGTTGGCGGGGCCGCGTATCTGCGTGAGGCCGCGCATTTCCGAGCCGATGCAGAAACCCTCGACTCCGCCCGCGGCCTTGCACAGGGCCGCCTGATGCAGGATGAAGCGGCGGTAGCGCCATTCGTTCGGGCCGCTATAGGTGATGCTCTGGCCCGTTATGGTGAAATCGCTGGCCTGCGCCGTGCCGAAGAACGCGGCAACCTCTGCCACGGCGTCGGCTGTGCCATCGCTGCTGCCAGGCTGCCCCGGGGCCTTCTCGGTCGTAATCCGCCCGCGCCAGGGCAGGGCCGGCTGGCTCGCGGCCTCGGACCAGGGGTCGGGCAGGGTGTTGCCCGCCATGATCTCCATCAGGATGAAAGGGTAGCAGACGACCTCCTGCCCGCGTGCCTTCAGCGCCGCGATGGCCTGCAGCACCGAAGCATCAGAGGGCGTGCCGCCATAGACCGGGCGCCCGTCCAGCCGGGCGATCTCAGGCGTCTGCGCCGCACTGCGCCCGGCGACTGACCAGGGCTGGTCCGGCGCAAGCCGGTCAGCGAATTCGACCCTGGGTTCGATCTGGCAGGCGCCCGCGCGTAGGTCCGAACCGAACCAGGACAGGATCAGCAGGCTGGAGCGACAGCGCGGCAATTCGCGCTGCAAGGCGTCGAGCGAGGCCTCGATATCGGTCAATCCCGTCGGCGTGTTGAGGTTCATCACCTGATCGGGTGCCCCCAGCACATCGGCAACAAACGGGTTCTGCGCATCATATCCGCCATCGAAGGGGCCGGGGCCGCTGACTTGCACCGGCGCGGTCGCCAGCGTGAAATCGCCCGAGCCGGGCATCAGCGCCACCGCCTGCACCTGCGCGGCCATGCCCGCGTCGTCAAGTGCGCGGATCACCTCGAAACTCAGTTGCGGCACGCGGTTGCCGAATTCGCCCAGTTCCAGATCCTCGATCACGACATAGGCAATGCCGCGATAGGCCGGAGCCGTCCCCGCGCCCTCGATGCTCTCAATCAGCGGATCGGGAAGCTGGTCGTCCTCGCCGCGATAGAGCCGCAGGTTCAGCCCTGCTGGCGCGATTTCCTGCCCGTCGGCCCAGATCCGGCCGATACCCAGGATCGGCCCCTCGCAGAGGGCCACGGCGAAAGAGATCGAATAGCTGTATTCGGTCACTTTCGGGCGCCGGACGATCTTGCCGCCCCCGCCCCGTGTGGTCTGGCTTTCCAGAAAGTCGCTGGCCCAGATCACCTGCCCGCCCAGCCGCACGCGTCCCCAGACGAGCGGGACCGGGCTGCCTTCGGCAGCACCGGTCAGGCGCAGCCGGTCGATCCGCGGCCCCTCGATGGCCTGGCTCCCGCCCCCCATCAACCGCTGGTCGATCACCCGTCCCACCGTCGCGCCTATGGCACGCCCGATGACCATGCCGGAGAGGCCGAAGACGGCCCCGCCGAAGCTTGAACCGATGGCCGCGCCCGCAGCCGAAAGAACCAGTGTCGCCATGGTCAGTTACTCCACGTCTTGCCTGAGCGGCGGAAAGGCAAAGCACGCCACGACGCGGCGTGCCCATGGCGCCGAAAGCGGCATTTCGACCACGCCGGCGCGCGGACAGGCATGGATGAAGGCCCTGCCCTGCCCGCTGCGAATGCCCAGATGCTTGGCCAGCGCGCGCGCCTGCAACCGGAACAGAAGCACATCGCCATCCGCAGGCACCTGCACGGGCCGGAAATGCCGCGCCAGCGCCTGCCACAGGCATTCCTCGCCACCCGTTTCGGCCCAGCTCGGGCCATAGGGAGGCAGCGCCTCGGGCTCGGTGCCGTAGCGCGCCAGCCACAGGCCCCGGATCAGGCCAAGGCAATCCGCCCCGGCCCCGCGCGTGGCCGCGCGGTGGTGATAGGGCGTGCCGATCCAGCCCCGCGCAAGCGTCACGATCCCGCTCATCCGCGACGCTGCCCGCCCTGATTGGGTTGCCCGGCGCGGGGATAGGCCATCAGCCAGTCCTCGCCCGGAATATGCGGGAATCCCTGAAAATTCAGCATATTGCCGAATTTCAGCCGGCACGTCCCGGCCTGGCGGTCGCAGCCTGCCTCGAGGCGCAGCATGTCGCCGGGCGCAAGCGGCGCGCGCAGCGCATCCCAGAGCGTGACCTCTCGCTGGCCCGTGCGCGTCCGGTCCTCGCGGATCATCCCGATCAGCCCGGCGGCCTGCCCGCTCAGCACGATGACGCGGCCATGGGCAAGGAACCCCTCGGCGATCGTCTCGACCGGTGCGACATGCAGCCGCTGGGCGTCAGACGCGGTCAGCAGCGGCGCCTCGGCACTGTAGCCCGGCGTATCGAGATCGAACCGGCAGCGCGCATCGCCCAGCACGGCAGAGCAGGCGGCATGATAGACCCGCCCGCCCGGCTGGCCCAGCGGCTCGGAAAGCCCGCGCAATTCGGCCCGAAAGGCCCCGCCCGCCCGCGTGATCTCGCCCAGCGAGCCGCGAAAGATCAGGCGACGCTGGCAGACATCGGCCCAGTTGACTTCCCAAATGCGCAACGCGGCACCGTCATAGCGCCCCGCCCGGATGTCGGCCTCGGTCAGCCCGGCATCGCGCAGCGCGCCCACGGCCTCGGAATTGTCCACCGCAAGGCCCGTCACCTGCTCCAGCGCGCGGGCGGTCAGGCCCGCGCCCGCCTCGAACACCATCCCGTCAAATGCCAGGTCGCGATCATGGTCGGTAAAGCCCAGCGTCGCGCCATCGCGCCGCGTCAGCGCCCAGGCCCGCGCGATGGTGGTGTGGCCCGTGGCCAGATGCTCCATCAGGCTCATAGGCGCAACTCCACCACCGGCACTTTCGGCACTTCCCCGGCCTTGAAGCTCGCCACCGAGATCTGGATCAGGTCAGTGTCAAACCGCACCGGCACGTCGAACTCGAACCCGGCATGGATTTCGGCCCCGGTCTCGGGTGCGCGCGCAAAGGTGACGATGCCGGTCGCGGCATCGACAGTGTAATCCTCGCCCAGCGTCATCGCCTCCTGCCCGATGGCGGCCAGAACCGTGCCGGCGACAGGCTTGGTGACGCTGCGCCACCAGGTCTGCGCGCCCGATGTATAGGCCTTGCGCAGCTGGAACTCCCGCGACTCGCCATCGCCGAGCCCCAGCAACTGGTCGGTCGCGGTGATGGGCTTCGAGGCCGGGGCCGAACGGTAATCGCCCCAGTCCTTCCAGCGAAACCCGTGCAACATGCCCGCGCGGGCCTCGAAAAAGGCGGCCAGTGCCTCCAGGTCATCGAGCGCGCGCAGCCCCATGCCCGCATCATAGCGCCTGCGCGAGGCCGACCAGGGCGTGTTGCGTTCCTCATGTCCGTTGGCCAGTTCGACCACCTCGGTGCGCCGTTCCGGCCCGCCCAGCGCGCCGAAACTCAGATTGGCCGGAAAGCGGATGTCGTGAAAGCTCATATCTGGCTCCTCAGCGGTTGCGGTTGCCCTGCGCCAGCAGGCGCGCCATCTGCGCGGCAATCTGGGTCTGCGAGCGCTGGAAGCCCGCGACATCCGGCGTCGAGATGTTGACGGTCACCTGTATCGGCTGCCTGCCGCCCGAGGCGCGCACGCCCAGTTGCCCGTCCGGGCCGCGCGACAGCGGCATGATGGCCTCGGGGCCGGCCTCGCCCATCAGTCCGGTGCCGCCGCGCATGGGAAAGGCCGTGGCCTGGCTGATGACCCCGCCCCTGGCAAAGGGCATCACCCGACCCGCGCTGAAGGCCCCGCCCTGCGCGAAAGGCATGATCGCGCCCATCGCCCCGGCCACACCCTGCGCCAGAAGACTGCCAAAGGCATTCTGCACCGGGCGCATCGCGGTGTTGTAGACACTGGCCGAAATGGTCTGCGCAATGCCGCGCAGCGCGTCCTGCATCCGCATCCCGTCAAACACCACGCCATCGAAGGCACGCCGCAATCCGGTCGAGAAGGACCGCGACAGGCTCTCGACCTCGCGCCCGGTGAAGGTCAGGCTGCGCGACAGACCCGCCAGTTCCGTGTCGAATTCCGCGACCAGGCCGGTGGTCTGGCCAAGCCGCGCTTCCAGCGCGGCGATCTGCGCCTCAAGATCGTTGAGTGTTGTCATCACAAGGGCCTTTCCTGCTGTCGGGATAGCGCGCGGCCAGTTCTTCGAGCCGCGCGCGGGTCAGTGGGCCGGGAGCAGTGTCCAGCCCGGCCATGAGCATCAGCTCGACCGGCGTGAGCGCCCAGAACTCGCGCGGGGTCAGGCGCAACTCGCGCAGGCCCAGGCGCATCAGCGCGGCCCAGTCCAGCGCGGCGCGGCTCATGTCGGGGGCGTGAAGGCGCGGGCCAGAAGCTGGGCCGCCGCGCGCGCCGCGCCATGCAGCCCGCCCGCGATCTCGGCGCGGGTCAGGTCGGCCGCCTGCCCGTCCCAGCCGCCACCGCGCAGCCCCGCCACGATCAGTGCCAGCACATCGCGACCGGAAAAGCGCCCCTCCTCGAAGCGTGCGACCAGATCGAGGATGGTCTCCTCGCCCAGGGCCGCCTCCAGCTCCGCCAGCGCGCCCAGTGTCAGGCGCAACCGGTGCGGTACGCCATCGATCACCAGCGACACCTCGCCTGCATGGGGGTTGGTCATCTGCGCGCTCAATCGGCGACGAAGGTCAGCTGCCCCGACGAGGCAAGCGACAGCTCGAATGTGGCTTCGCCATTATGGCTGCCGGCATAGTCCAGCCCGGCAATCAGGAACGGGCCCTCGACAATGCCGAAATCGGGGATGATGATCTGGAAATCCGGCGTCTCGCCATTGAAGAAGATGGCCCGCGCGCGTTCATCCGTGCCCGCGTCGCGAAACACCCCAGAGCCCGAGATGCCGGCCGATTTCACGCCCGCGCCCCCGAGCAGTTCTCGCCAGCCACCAGCGCTGGAAAGCGATGTGACATCAACAGCTTCCGCGTTGAAGCTGACGCGCGTGGCGCGCAGCCCCGCCACTGTTTCGAACTGCCCGTCGCCGGTCATGTCAACCTTGATCAGCAGGTCCTTGCCATTCTGTGCACCCATCGGGCTAACCTCCTCAATATGGACTCAGTCATCCTCGACCCGCGCGCGAAAGCGCAGGTCGATGCGGCGGGTCTGGTCGCCCTCGACCTTGCGGGCCTCGGCCCGGTCGAACCAGATTGCGACCAGCCGCCCGCGCGCGAGCGTCAGTGCAGGCCCGTCAAGCAACTCGCAGATGCGTGCGGAGATCTGCTTGGCGGCCAGAAACCCGCTGGCATTCGTCACCACGCTGATCAACAGCCGGTGCTCGGCGCCATGCCCGGTCTTGTCCGAGCGGTCGAACGCCTCCTCGGCGCCGATCAGCGCATAGGTGGCAGGCGGCGTCGCAGGCGGGATCGCGTCATAGAGTGCGCCCGAAAGCTGTGCCTGCAACGCCGTGTCGGCGCTCAGATGCTCGAACAGCGCAACCTGCAGGTCGGGGGCCAGTGTGTAGCTCATGCGGGCAATTCCTCTTGCGCGGTGCAGACCAGGAAACGGCCCTGCACATCAGCCTCGGCCACGGCGATGATGCGGAAGATCCGCGCGCCTTCGCGAAACCGCTGATCGGGGCGCGGGCGGCGGTCCGACCCTTCCGGCGCAGCACGGATCACGATACGCAGGCGCACCTCGCCCGAGGGACCGAGCGTCGCCAGACGCTCACGCCCGCTGCCGGGGCGGAGCTCGGCCCAATGAGTGCCAAGCGCCTGCCAGATGGTGCTGAACCCGCCGGCGCCATCCGGCGCGGTCACGGGCGATTCCAGCACCAGCGCCCGGGTCAACTGCGGCGCGCGGCTCATGACCACCCCCCGAGACGCAGATCGCGCCAGCGTTCCAGCAGCGCGCGAATGCCAAAGGCCATGTCCGCGTCGCCGCCGGTTTCGCGACCTTCGTAATACTGCGCCGCCAGCAGCAGCACCGCCTGGCGCAGGTCGGCGGGAATGTCGTCCCATGCCGTGCCGAAACCGGCGGTGAAGGCAATCTCGACCGCGCCGCGTGCGGGGATCATGGGCAGCGCCGTGCCGACCGCCTCGATCCGGGGCCGCGTGCCATCAGCATCAAGCACATAGCGCGAGGGCTCTACCACGGTTTGCGTGCCGGTGCGGTCGATCAGCGTCACCGACCCGACCAAAACCACCGGCGCGACCGGCAGCGGCTGCGCATATCCGTCGCGCCAGCGCGTCAGCCTCAGCAGATAGTCACGCTGGAACAGCGCGCGCGCCACCCGCCCCTCGACCGAAGCAATGGCCGCGCGCAGAAACTGCTCCAGCAGCGCATCCTGCGTGGTGACATCCGAAAAGCCCGAGGACAGGCGCAGGTGATCACGCAGCACCGCCACGGGCAGCGCGACTGTCGGAATGGGGCTTGTCTCTCTCAGGTCCATGGAATCGCCTCGCACAGGGGTCTGTCTTGTGGAAAACGGGTGCCCCGGGTCACGCCCGACCTGCTCGTGCGGGGGGCGCGTAGGGAAGGCCGGTCAGGCCGGACGCCATGCCGGGACACCCTGCCTGCCCTGCACGCGAGGCGCACAGGGCAGGATGGCGCATCAGATCTCGCCGAATTTCAGCAGCTTGATCGCCTTGAAATCCGACACATCGCCGCCGACACGCTTGGTGGCATAGAACAACACATGCGGCTTGGCGCTGAACGGGTCGCGCAGAACGCGCAGATCGGGGCGCTCGGCAATGGTGTAGCCGACCTCGAAGTCGCCGAAGGCAACCGCGTAACTGTCGGTCGCGATATCGGGCATGTCCTCGGCCACCAGCACCGGATAGCCCATCAGCCGCGCAGGCTCGCCCGCCGCCAGACCATCCGACCACAGGAAGCGGCCATCGGTGTCCTTCATCTTGCGCACGGCACCGGCGGTTTTGGAATTCATGACGAAGACGGCATTGGCGCGGTAGGTCGCATCCAGCGCATAGACCAGATCAACAATCGCATCGGCGGCATTGGTGGCGGCGAAATCGCCATCGGCTCCGGTTGCGATATACCCCAGATAGCCCCAGTTCCAGGCGGCCTCATCGACCTTGGCATGGTTCAGGAACCCGCGCGGCTTGTCCACGCCATCGCCATTGATGAAGGCCGCCGCCTCGGCGCGGGCGAATTTCGAGGCGATCCGCCCGGCCAGCCAGCCTTCGACATCAAAGGCCGAATCGTCCAGAAGGCGCTGGCTGGCCTTGGGCATGGCCGACAATTCATGCAGCCGGATAGGGATACGGTCGATCTTGGGCGTATCCGCCTCCGCGATGGTATCGGCCTCGGTCGCCCAGCCGGTCGAGACATCGCTGTGGTCGATCAGCACATCGAACGAGGTCGACTCGATCGTCACCACGCTGGCAATCGCGCGGATCGAAGCCGTCGAGGACAGGGTCGAGCGGATCGTCTCCGCGGTCTCGGGGTCCACCAGATAGCCGCCATCGGCCGCCTGCAAC
Organism: Paracoccaceae bacterium; assembly: GCA_007128135.1. Classification (GTDB taxonomy): domain Bacteria; phylum Pseudomonadota; class Alphaproteobacteria; order Rhodobacterales; family Rhodobacteraceae; genus Roseinatronobacter. The sequence continues at coordinate 9,858 of SKYA01000092.1, forward strand.
GTGCTCAACCCCTTGGTCTCGATCTCGAGTCCGCGCATGGGCGCCTCGTCACCGCGCCGCAGATAGGCATCGAACGCCTTGTGGTGCAGTGTTTCGCCTGCATCGGCCCGGGCCAGCACGGGCCGGGCGGGAGAAAGGGCAGTCTTGCGGTCCAGCATGGTCAGTCGCTCTTCTGTTTGGGAAAGTTTCCGGGTGAGTTCGGCCTGAAAGACCGAGAATTCCTGCGCGAAATCCGCCATCGCGGTCTTTATTTCCATCTCCGGGTCCTCGGGCGCGCCCGCGCCGTTCTGGCCCGCTGCCAAAGGCACGGGTGTCGTCATGTCGCTCTCCTGCATTCGGGGAAGCCTGTCTGGGCGATCCGGGGCCAGACTAGCGAGGCCAGCCCAAGATCCTCTCACGTCAGCGTGCGCTGCGCCTTACAGCCGCGCAACAGCCGCGCGCGCCGCGCGCAGCCGCGCGCTCAGACCCGCGATCTGGCGCACCAGCTCCGACTTGTGCGATACGCGCGCCTCGGCCTGCATGGGAAATGTCACCAGCGACACTTCCCACAGGTCCAGTTCGATCAGCCTGCGCCCGCCATCGGGGGTCTTTTCGGCACGCACCGTGCGATAACCGATCGAAAGCCCCTCGAGCGCGCCCGCCTCCAGCAGCGCCTTCGCCTCGCGCGCACGCGCCACATCCTCCAGCAGCCGCCCGCGCACATAAAGGCCGTGCCCGTCCTCGACCACCTCATCCCAGATGCCGACAGGCTGCGCCGGGTCATGCTGCCAGAGCATCCGCACCCGCTCGCCCCGCGCCGCCAGCCGCTTCAGCGACGCCGCATAGGCCCCCGCCAGCACAGTATCGCCACCCTTGTCACGCAGGCCGAACACCGAGGCATAGCCCGCGATCTCATGGCCTCCGATCAGCGCAACCCCGGCCTCGGGGTGCATGAACTTGGTTTCCATCCTCAACCCTTTCATTGCAACGCGCTCACCAGCGCCAGCGCGCCATGGATCAGCACGCCCGCCGCCACACCATAGACGGCCAGCCACAACCGTTTCTCGACCCGCTCCAGCGCGCCTTCCAGCCGGTTTATGCGGAATTCCAGCGCCTCCTTGCGGGCCTCGAAGACACGTTCCTGCGCGTCGATGCGCGCCTGCGCGGCCTCGAAACTGTCATAGAGGTAGCGCGAGCCGCCCACGGCCCGGCGCGCACTCATGCCCCCTCGACCAGCGGTGGCAGGCCCAGCAGCACGCGCTTTTCGGCATCACTCAGGAAACGTGCCTCGCCCACGCGCCGCCATTGCTGCTCGCGTTCGACCGCCAACGCCGGCACCTGGTCCAGATCGGGCCGCAGCACCACCTCGCCGGGCACGAACCCCGAGAGCCAGTGCGCAACCGAAGCCGTCACCCGCATGGCCATCGGCAGCACCGTCAGCCGGTAGAAGGCGCGGTTGGCCTCCTGGTAATTGGCATAGGTGGCGTCGCCCGGTATGCCCAGCAGCATCGGCGGGATGCCAAAGGCAACCGCGATCTCGCGCGCCGCTGCCTCCTTGGTCTTCTGGAACTCCATGTCCGAGGGCGAGAAGCCCATCGGCTTCCAATCCAGCCCGCCTTCCAGCAGCATCGGCCGACCGGCATTGCGCGCGCCCTGGTGATGCGCCTCCATCTCGGACTGCAATCGCTCGAACTGCTCGGTCGTCATCGACCCCTGCCCGTCCGGCCCGCGATAGACAATCGCGCCCGAGGGCCGCGCGGCATTGTCCAGCAGCGCCTTCGACCAGTTCGAGGCGGCATTGTGCACATCCACCGCGCGCCGCGCCGCCTCCAGCGGCGAAAGCCCGTAATGGTCGTCCTGCGGATGAAACGCGCGGACATGGCAGATCGGCGAGAGACCGTCGCGCACATGAAACCGATGCGCCTTGTTGCCGACCGTGTAATCATAGGCCACCGGCCAGCCATCGGCACCGGGCACCACGCTCATGCGGTCCGAGCGCAGCACATGCAACTCGCGCGCGCGCCCCTCCGGCGCGGTCACGACCTCCAGATAGGCATTGCCCGACAACAGCAGCTGCGCATACAGCGCCTCGAACAGTTCCGCCCGCCCCTGCGCCGGATTGGGGCGCGTGATGAGGTCCAGAACCGGGTGCGAGTCATAGCGCCGTGCGCAATCCTGCACCACAAGCGGCAATGCCGCAGCCGCCTCCGAGATCAGGCGGACAGCGCGAAACCCCACCGGATTGCCCAGAAAACCGCTGCGCGCCAGCGACACGCCATCGCGCGCGGTCCAGCCGGCCCCGGCAATGCCATGTGCCGCCCCCCGGGCCCTGATCCGCCCTGCCGTCAGCGGCCCCACAGCCGAGGCCTTGGCCTCCGAAGGCTCCGAAACCGCCGCCTCGGGCGCACGCGCCCTGCGCAAGAATTCAAACATCAGCGCCTCTCTCCATCCAGAAAACCCCCCGTTCATCCTTGCAAAAAATATCCTCGGGGGGGTGCGGGGGGGGCAGACAGCCCCCCCGCCTGCTCTCGGATATGCCATCCGCCTGAAACGCACCCTAGCGCGACAGGCTGAAGACCCGCTTATCACAGCGTGCGCAGCTTCGGGCGCGCATGCACCGCCCCCGGTCCCAGGATCAGGTCCTGCACTGCCCAGACCAGCGCATCCACCCGGTCCGGGCTGCCCTGCCCGCGATAGCCCTGCGCGGTCATCTGCATCATCTGGTCTTCGAGCGCGCCCAGCCGCGCGGCATGAAACACCCGCCCCTGCTCATAGAGTGCTGCCACGGGCTCGGCGCGCGCGGCCTTGCCGCGCGTCGCATGTACCGCGCGGAACGGCACCAGCGGGTCGATCTGGCGCAGCACCGCCGCCACCAGATCGCCGCCCTGGTTGACCTCGGCCACCACCCGCTCGGCGCCATGACGCACCCGCGCCGCCAGCACCGCCTCGGCCCAGGCCGAGGGCGAGCTTGCCCTCAGCGAGGCATCCTCCAGCACATAGGCGCGCCATTCGCTGGGCGGACCTGCGGTCACGGCACCCACGACCACGATCCCGCACAGATCCGAACTCCCGCCAGAGGTTACTGCCGGATCCACCGCCACCACCACGCGACTCAACTCGGGCACCTCGCCCACCCGCGCCCGCTCCAGCAGCGCCATCGGCCAGAGCGTGCCCTCGGCATCGTCGAGCAGCGCGCCATCCAGTTCCTGCCGCTCCAGATGCGTGCCCCGGTAGCGCTCGCGTATCTCCTCCAGAAAGGAGGGCGCCAGCCAGGCCCGGTTGGCCTCGGTCGGCGCATGGGTCAGCGCGGTCGAGGGCGCGCGGAGGATCGCCCTGAGCACCGGCTGCGCGCGCGGCGTCGTCGTGACCAACTGGCGCGGATGCTCGCCCAGCCGCAAGGCGAATTGCAGCATGTCCCAGGTCTCTTCTGCCTTGCCCCATTTCGCCAGTTCATCGCACCAGGCCGCGTCGAATTGCGGCCCGCGCAAGGCTTCCGGATCCGAGGCCGAGAAACACTGCGCCACCGCGCCATTGGGCCAGACCAGACGACGCCGCGTGGCCTCCCAGACCGGCAGCCGGTCCGGGGGCGAACAGGCTAGGATACCACTGTCGCCAAAGACCATGACATCGCGCGCCTGGTCATAGGTCTCGGCCACCAGCGCCACGCGCCGCGCGCGGCCCGCATCCAGCGGCCGCGCGCCCTCGACCTCGGCGCGCACCCATTCCGCGCCGGCGCGCGTCTTGCCCGCACCGCG
>SKYA01000039.1 GCA_007128135.1 Paracoccaceae bacterium
CACCGGATAGCCTGTCGCCACATCCGCGAGCACCCCGAAAGCGGTCACGGTCTGGAGCCCCGCCCGTGTGTTCGACGGATGGCCGTTCACATATTTGAACCCGTACTGCTGCCCGTCGGAGGTCGGCATCAGCTCGATCACGCCAATATCGGAATGACTGGCCACGCGCGGGGTCTTGTCGAATGCGGGCCAGCGGCGGAAGTCGGCCTCGATGTCTTGCGCCAGATCGAGCATCATCTGCTCGACACCGACATGCAGCACCAGCCGCATCATGTTCTCGACACTGACGAAGGGCACCAGCGCATGGCGCGAAGGGCCGGAGGGCAGGGTGGCGGAAGCTGTGTCGGACGGGCGGGACATGGGCAGGCTCCTTCAGGAAAACGTGCGTGTGGGGCGGTCGAAAACCTTGCGGCCCATCAGGCTGCCCAGAAGATCGACCATCAGCCGCGCGGTGCGGCTGCGTTCATCGAGCGCGGGGTTCAACTCGACCAGATCGAGCGAGGTCATCAGCCCGGTTTCATGGATCATCTCGCAGACCAGATGCGCTTCGCGGAAGGTGGCGCCACCGGGGACCGTGGTGCCGACCGCAGGCGCGATGGCGGGGTCCAGGAAATCGACATCCAGACTGACATGCAGCATGCCCCCTTCTGCCGCGACCCGGTTCAGGAAGCGGCGCAGAGGAGCTGCGATCCCATGCTCGTCGAGCACTCGCATGTCATTGACGGCAATCTCACATTCTTCAAGCGCGCGATGTTCGGCCGGATCGACACTGCGGATACCGAACAGGCAGATCCGCTCTGCCGGGATCGGCGCGGGGAAGGGCAGAAAGGGTGCAAATCCCGGCTGGCCTGCGGCATAGGCGACCGGCGTGCCGTGCAGATTGCCCGAAGTGGTGCTGAGCGGCGTGTGAAAATCGCTATGCGCATCCAGCCAGAGCAGAAAGAGCGGTCGGCCCAGTGTCGCGGCATGGGCCGCAGCCCCTGCGAGCGAGCCAAGCGCCAGCGAATGATCGCCGCCCAGCACGATGGGCAGGCGGTGCGCGCGTAACTCGGCCTCAACCGCGGTGCGGATCAGCGCGGTCCAGGCCAGCGTCTGCGGCAACTGGTCCAGCGCGGGATTGGGCGGAGGACATTCGGGCAAAGTCGCGGGAAGCGCCAGATCGCCGCGATCGAGCGCCGGTTGGCCAAGTGCGTCCAGCATCTCGCGCAGGCCCGCGACACGGTAGGCGGCCGGACCCATCAGGCATCCGGGCTGGCGCTGGCCCGTATCGACCGGGGCTCCGATCAGCGAAGGCGGGATCATGGCGGGGCTCCTTTGGGGTATTACAAAGTCTGGCCGAGGGTGTGCTGCGCAGAACGGTCGGGTTTCAACTGGACAAATTGCTGATTTGGTGAACAAAATGACCAGATCGACAAGCGATAGTGACATTATGGACAATCTTGATCAGCGGCTGATCGCAGAGCTGCGCCGCGACGGGCGGGCGTCGGTTCTGGCGCTGGCCGAGCGGACAGGGGCCAGCCGCGCCACAGTGCGCGCCCGCCTTGCGCGGTTGCAGGACAATGGCGAGGTGCTGGGCTTCACGGTCATCACGCGCGGCGATGTGGCCGAAGCCCCGGTGCGCGGACTGATGCTGCTTGCGATCGAGGGGCGCGGTGCCGAGCGGATCATGGCGCGGCTGGCGGGGATGGTGTCGGTCGCGGCCGTGCATGCGACAAACGGGCGCTGGGATCTGATCGTGGAACTGTCCGCGCAATCCCTGACCGAACTGGACCGCGTGCTGTTCCAGATCCGCGCTCTGGACGGTGTCACGGCGTCCGAGACGAACCTGCTTCTGTCCACGCGGCGCGCGAAGCCGCGCTGAGGAGCCAGGGCAGAAAAGCAGGAGTCAGAAAGCAGGGGGCTTTGCGTCAGGAACCTTCGCGCGTGGCGTCTGTCGGGTTCGACGGGCGCTCCGAGCTGGATCATCTGGCACCGGGCCGGAACCGGCTCTGTGTGACCGCCGAAATCCTGCTGCTGCCCGTGCCAGACGCGGGGCTAGACGCGCTGCCGGGCGCGGCAACGACCCCTCCCGCCCCGGCATCCGTTGGATCGAATTGGTCCTGGCTCTCTCTGGAGTTGACGTCGGGGGCTCGCGCGGGGGTAGGGGGCTTGCGCCCGCGCGCTCAGCGCGATTGCGCCGCCAGAAACGCCTGCAGCCGGGCCGTCGCAGGTCGCGCGATCACCTCGCGCGGATCGCCCTCTTCCGCGATCACACCCTGATCGAGAAACACCACCCGGTTCGACACATCGCGCGCGAAATTCATTTCATGCGTGACCACGATCATCGTGCGGCCTTCCTCGGCAAGACTGCGCATCACCCGCAGCACCTCGCCCACAAGCTCGGGGTCGAGCGCGCTCGTCGGTTCGTCGAAAAGCATCAGCTCCGGCTCCATCGCCAGCGCTCGTGCAATGGCTACGCGCTGCTGTTCGCCACCCGACAGAAACCCCGGATAGGCGCTCTTTCGATGCGCGACGCCCACCCGCTCCAGATAGGCATCCGCGCGTGCACCCGCCTCGGCGCGGTCCAGCCCGTGAACGCGCATCGGGCCCAGCATGACATTCTCGCGCGCGGTCATGTGCGACCACAGGTTGAACTGCTGGAAAACCATCGTCACCTTGGCGCGAAAGGCGCGCAGCCGGGCTTCCTCGGCGACCACCAGATCGCCCTGACGGTCACGACGGCAGGCAAGGGGCGTGCCGTTGAAGGCGACCTGCCCCTCGGTCGGGTGTTCAAGGAAATTCAGGCACCGCAGAAAGGTGCTCTTGCCCGAGCCCGACGCCCCGATCATCGAGATCACATCGCCCTTGCGCGCGGCAAGGCTGATACCGCGCAGCACCTCGCGCGTGCCGAACCGCTTGCGGATTTCCGTGGCTTCAAGGCAGGGGGACATGCGCGTTTCCTTCACGGGCTGAGCAGCGAACCGCTGCGAAAGGGCGTGGCCCCCGCGATCTTGCCAAGGCGCTTGCCAATCTCGGCGATGCGCGTGGCGGGCCGGGCATAGAACACCCCGCTGGTCGAGGCGGCAACCTGCGTCACATGGCCGGTCGCAAGGTCGGTGATCTCGGCCATCGGGGTGCCGGCCTGCACTGTCTCGCCCAACTGCGCCACATAGGACACAAGCCCCGCAACCGGGGCGACCAGCGCCTCGGAACCCGCAAGCGGTGTCATCGCACAGCGCGCCGCAGGCACATCGACGCGGCCCGCGATCACCCCGGCATGGATCAGGAAATCGACAATCGCCCGCGCATCACGCGCAGCCATCGCGCGGCAGACGTCGCTGCGCCCGCGCAGCTCGACCGTGCAGGACGCGCAGCCAAGCGGGATGGGCCAGTCGGCAAAGCGTGCGCCAAGCAGCGCCCAGGGCGCGCTCACCGCCTCGTCGAACGGCCGTCCCCCCGAAACCTCGGCCAGGAGCACTGCGCGGCAGCCAAGAAAGGCGGCCAGCGGCGCAAAGATATCGGCTGCGGCAGGCTGGGTGTAGAGATGCATCTCCGCCTCGCCGTCGCAGTGTAGATCGAGCACCAGATCGGCCCCAAGCGCCTGCCCCATCAGATGCTGCCGCAGCCGGTCCGCAGGGTCCAGCGCCGGACAGGCGGCCAGCGCTGCGGCCAACTCCACGCGCACTGCAGCGCTGTTGGCCTGCGCATCAGGGCCAAGTCGCCCAGCCAGCCGCGCGGCCGCAAAGTCGGTCAGATCGGGATAGTCGCGGTTGAAGTTGCGCCCGTCATGCAGATC
>SKYA01000004.1 GCA_007128135.1 Paracoccaceae bacterium
TGGGCCGCATTTCGGGCACGGGCTGGGCGCTGGGCTATATCGGTGGGCTGGTCGCGCTGGTGGCGATGCTTCTGTTTCTGGCCGAGAATGACCAGGGCGTGACGCTGCTGGGCATTGCACCATTGCTGGGGCTCGACCCCGACCTGCGCGAGGGCACCCGCGCGGTCGGCCCGTTCTCGGCGCTGTGGTATCTGGTCTTCGTCATCCCCTTCTTCCTGTGGGTGAAGGAACCACCCACCCCGCAGGCGGCCCCGGGGGCGATCAGGCGCGGACTCGCGGAACTCAAGCAGACCCTGCGCGCGCTGCCGGGCCGGCGCAGCCTGTTTGCCTATCTTGGTTCCTCCATGATCTATCGCGACGGGCTGAACGGCATCTATGCCTTTGGTGGCATCTATGCCGCAGGCGTACTGCAATGGTCGATCATCCAGATCGGTGTGTTCGGCATCCTGGCCGCTGCCGTGGGGGCGGTCGCCTGCTGGATCGGGGGCAAGCTTGACTCGCGTTTCGGTCCCAAGCCCGTGATCGTCGGCGCGATCCTGCTGCTGATCGTGGTCTGCACGGTCATTGTCGGCACCGACCGGAGCATGGTTCTGTTCATGCCCGTGGCACAGGGCTCCAGCCTGCCCGATGTGGTGTTCTACATCTGTGGCGGGCTGATCGGGGCGGGCGGCGGCAGCCTTCAGGCGGCATCGCGCACGATGATGGTCCGTCAGGCCAATCCCGAACGTATGACCGAGGGGTTCGGGCTCTATGCGCTCTCGGGCAAGGTTCTGTCGTTTGTCGCGCCGGGGCTGATTGCACTGGCCACGACCGTGACCGGCAGCCAGCGTCTGGGTGTGACGCCGCTGATAGGGCTTTTCGTTCTGGGGCTGATCCTGCTACTCTGGGTCCGAGCCGAAGGTGAACCGGAGTTCGCATGCGTATCCCAGCCCTCGCCCTGATCCTGTCGCTGCTGGCCTTGCCTGCGCAGGCACAGGCGCTGGCCAACCAGTTGTTCGGGGCCAAGCCGATGCCATCGCTGCAGACCCCCGAGGCGATCGGTTCCTATGCCAATGGCTGCGCGGCCGGGCTGGTGCGCCTGCCCGAGACGGGGCCGACATGGCAGGCCATGCGCCTGTCGCGCAACCGCAACTGGGGCCACCCGGATGCGATTGCCTATGTGCAGGATCTGTCGCGCGATGCCACGCAGATCGGCTGGAAGGGGCTATATATCGGCGATATCAGCCAGCCGCGCGGGGGACCCATGACATCGGGGCATGCCAGCCATCAGATCGGGCTGGATATCGATATATGGATGCTGCCGCCGCCGCGGCTGAACCTCAGTCGGGCCGAGCGCGAGAGCCTCAGTTCGATTTCGGTGCGCACCGAGGACCAGCGCAGTATCAACGGCAACTGGACTCCTGCCCATCATGAATTGATGAAACAGGCTGCGCTCGACCCGCGTGTGGACCGGATCTTCGTGGCCGCTGCCGTCAAGATCGAGATGTGCAGGACCGCGACGCGCGCCGACACGGCATGGCTGCAGAAGATTCGCCCGGCGGTGGGGCATAACTATCACTTCCATGTCCGGCTGAAATGCCCGCGCGGCAACCGCCACTGCGTGACCCAGACCCCGACCGTGTCCGAATTGTCCAACGGAGGCAATGGCTGCGACGAAACACTCCAATGGTGGGTCACGGATTTCCTCAACCCGCCCCGGCGCGAACGGACCGAGCCCGCCGTGCCCCGGCGCCGCCATCCGCGCGAATTCACGATGGCGGATCTGCCCGCGCAATGTCAGCGGGTTCTGGCTTCGCAATAGCGCGGTCCGGAATCGCTTGAGTTATTCGCGACCCCGTCGCAGGATGAATGTCATGCTCCTGTCACGCAGGCAGGGCAGTCATCGCAGACGGAGAATACCCTCGCCACGCATCACCCCATGGAGATGGCCCCATGACCAAATCAGATTTCACCAGACGCACGGTGCTGAACCGTCGCAGCTTCCTGACATTGGCCGGTGCCAGCCTTGCGCTGACCGGAGCAGGCAGATTCACGATGACCACCGCGCAGGCGGGCTCCGGGTTTTCGCTGACCGTGCTGCATATCAATGACATGCATTCACGGGTTGACGAGATCAGCCGGTTCAACACCAACTGCTCGCCGGCGGATGCAGAAGAGGCAAATTGCTTTGGGGGAGCGGCCCGCCTTGCCACTGCCATCCGCGAGCGCCGCGCAGCGCTCGAGGACGCGGGCGTGCCCAGCATCACGCTGGATGCGGGCGACCAGTCGCAGGGCACGCTCTACTACACCACCTATGGCGGTCGGGCCGAGGTGCAGATGATGAATGCCATCGGCTTTGACGCCATGACGCTGGGCAATCACGAGTTCAACCGTGGCCCCGAAAGTCTGGCGCGGATGCTGGATCTGGCCGAGTTTCCCATCGTCTCGGGCAATGTGAAGGTGGCTGCGGGTGCGCCGCTCGACGGCAAGATCGCGGATCATCTGATCCTGGAGCGCGGTGGCGAGCGGATCGGCATCCTGGGCGTGACGACGCCGGACACGGTGTTCCTGTCCTCGCCCGGCGATGATGTGAGCTTCGAGGACGATATTGCGCATCTGACCGAGGCCGTCGCACGGCTGAAATCCGATGGTGTCGACAAGATCCTTGTGCTCAGCCATGTGGGCTATGTGCGTGACCGCCAGATTGCCGCGCAGGTGGACGGGATTTCCGCGATCATCGGCGGGCACAGCCATACGCTGATGTCGAACAGCATGGATGGCGCCGTGGCCTATGCCGATCTCGTCGAGAGCCCTTCGGGCCGTCCGGTGCCGATCATGCAGGCGTTTGCCTTTTCGCGTTTTCTGGGCGAGGTGGGGCTGGAATTCGGCGAGGATGGCGCTGTGATCTCGGCCTCGGGCGATACGATCCTGCTGGACGCGAGCTTCGAACCCGCCGAGGACATCGAGGCGCTGATCGCACCGCTGCGCGGCCCGATCGAGGAACTGACCCGTCGGCCGGTGGCCGAACTGGCCGCCGAAATCGATGGCAGCCGCGAGACCTGCCGCGCGATGGAATGCGAAATGGGCAACACGGTCGCGGACGCGATGCTGGCCGAAGTGGCGCACCAGGGCATCCGCGTGGCGCTGGCCAATGGCGGCGGTCTGCGCGCCTCGATGGGTGCGGGGACTGTCACGCTGGGCGATGTGCTGACCGTGCTGCCCTTCCAGAACACGCTCTTTACGCTGGAGGTGACCGGCGAAACCCTGCTTGCCGCGCTCGAGCATGGTGTGAACGGTGTCGAGGAAGGGGCAGGGCGCTTCCCGCAGGTGGGCGGTCTGCGCTTCAGGCTGGATCTTTCGGTCGCCCCGAACGAAGGGCGTGTGTCCGGGGTTGAAGTGCACGGCGCGGACGGCTGGGAGCCGCTCGACATGGACGCGACCTATGGCCTCGTGACCAACAATTTCATGGCAGGCGGAGGCGATGGCTATGCCATGCTGCGCGAGGGAGGCATGAATGGCTATGACACGGCGATTGATCTCGCCGAGGTGCTGGCGCGCTACCTCTCCGACAACGAGCCCTTTGCGCCCGAGCTTGACGGGCGCATCCTGCAATAGGACGGAACGGGGTCGCGCGGCTGCAAAAAATGCGCCCGCGCGGCCCGTGCCACCCACCCGCCCCCGCACGGCCCGCGCGGGCGCGCCCGACCCTGCGGGTCGGGCGTAA